>CAXGZT010000009.1:0-25962 GCA_964014335.1 uncultured Campylobacterales bacterium
CTTAAGATCACAAAGTGATGTCTGCTACCCGGCTTCGAGAAGAGGATATCCCGGCTTAACGCGGCGGCATTTTTCGCTCTCTTGCCGTCCATGGAGAGGATAAGGTCATCCAATAAAAAAGGAGAGTCTTCAAAAAACGGGTTGACCTCGACGACACGGACCCCCTCTTTGTCCGCCACGCGAATACCGATATCACTATAGGCTATCTTTTTTGACGCCAAGAAGCGGCGAATATACTCTTTGTCTATGATGCCCTTTCCCGTACTGAGTCCAAGTATCCCGCAACAGTTACCGCTGATCAGAGCGTTCTTTGGAACAGGCGAAGAAAACTGTGCAAGCCGGTTCAGGCCCACCTGTTCACTTATCAACCTGCCTTCTGCGACTTGGTGAGGCGTCACGGCAGCAAGATGCTTAGGGTCATTATTATAGAACTTAAAAACATGCTTGAAGTTTTCGCTGGACTTGACGAGGTTCAGCCCCAAAAACGGATCGCGTTTTACGAGCGTTAGCGAAGGCTTCTCTTTGGAGTAAAAAAGCGCATACTGATTATCGATTGCAAAGGCTTGTGTCTTCTCCAGCTCAACTGAACTGACTTGATACTTAAGTTGACAGGATTTAAAATCTTGAGGTGCCGAAAAAAGTGTTAGGGGGATCAGAGAGAGTAGAAAATGGCGAAAAGCCATCACTTCTGTCCGAATATATCACCAAGGTTGCCCATTCCGCCGAGCATACCCATGGCAGAGTTCTGTTTGTCTGCTTCAACCATCTTGTTGGCATCATTGATGCATGAAATCAACAGGATCTGCAAAGACTCTTTGTCTTCGAGAAGCGAGTCGTCAATATTAACATCTATGACCTCACCCTTTCCGCTCATCTTTATCTGAAGCATACCGCCGCCCGCTTTAGCAGTGTACTCCTTAGAGGCCATCTCGGCTTCCATCTTTTTTGCTTGTTCCTGAACTTGTTCGAGCATCTTGCCCATGTCGCCCATATTCCCAAACATAAAAACCCGCCTTTTAAAGTTCGTCTAAAACTTCGTCTATATTGTTATCATCATCAAGAAGAACAACTTTCGGTGCATAAGTCTCAAGGTCTTTTTCATCATACGTCGCGTATGCAACGATGATAACCTTATCTCCCTTATGAACCTTTCTAGCAGCCGCTCCGTTCAGACAGATCTCGCGTTTACCCCATTCACCTAGAATGATATAGGTAGAAAAACGCTCGCCATTGTTGATGTTTAAAATCTCAACCTTTTGACCCACGCGCATCTTCGCTGCTTGCATTAGCTCTTCATCAATTGTAATAGACCCGACATAATTTAAATTAGCGTCCGTTACCGTAGCACGGTGAAGTTTACTATAAAGCATTTCCATTGTCATCGTCTTTCCTATTGACCCATCTGCTTCATCATATCAGCAGGAGAAATTGGCGCATCCCAAAGATCCTCACCGATAACATACTCTTCAACAACGTTTCCGCCGATGATATGCTCTTCGATGATACGATCGATTTTTTCTTTGTTAAGACCTACGTACATCGTATGTCCCGGTTCAACCAGCATGATCGGACCAGCAAGACAACGGTTCATACATCCTGTCTGAATTGGTTGCACTGTACCAATTATACCTTTTTGCATCAAAGATTGTGCTATATGTTGAAAAAGATCCTGTGTTTCTGGAGTAACACATGATGGCTTTGGCATTCCCGGAGGTGCTGACTGCTGGCATTTAAAGATATAAAACGAAGGTTGTGGGATTCCCATAAACTTCTCCTTGTTAAAATAATTAGCGAATTATACCCTATGAAAGTTAAAGTCTATATACAGCTGTGATTTGTTAAGGTATTTATTAGACTTTTGATGAGGGACGAAGAGTGCATAAGCCTATCATACTTTTTTTCTTTCTGCAAAGCTTTCTTTCTGCCCAGGACCAAAACGCGTTGTCTCAGGCCTTCCCTAGGGGAAAGGTTCTGGGAAACATCACCCTATTTGCCTATAACATCGATAAAAAGAACGAAGAAGCGTCTTATGCAACTGCCCTGGGCGGTTTTTTAAAATATAGCACAGACAGCTCCAATCCTCTTTTTGCTTCGGTACGCTTTCATCAATCTTCGCCTGTCGGACCGGATAAAAACAGGGAAGACACCCGACTCTTCAATAACGACCGGGGCGGCTCAAGCCTGAGTGCTCTGTCTGAGTCCTTTATCGCTTATCGACATGGGAATCGCATACTCAAAGCCGGGAATATGATGCTTGAGACTCCCATGATGAATGACGATACGACCCGAATCGTGCCATGGTCTTATCAAGGGTTTGCCTTTACTTCGGAGAAACTTTCCGACACAAAGGTCCAACTCAACTATATCACGCAGATCCGAGAAAACACCTCAGCCGACTATAAACAAGAGAGTGCGAGCGGAGAGTTTGACAAGGGTATTTCTATGCTTGGTATCACCTATGAGGGTATTAAAGAGTTTAGCCTGCAGGCCTACTACTATCATGCCCCCGAGCTTTACAGTACTTTCGTAGGGCAGCTTGATTATGAACATACTCTGGACGAGGAGTATCTCTTCTGTTTCGGTCTGCAATATTATAAGAGCGGAAACGGAGGGAAATATAATGACCCTCTCTCCAGAAACGGAGGAGATGACATCGATCTTCTCGCAACGAGGTTCAGCATAGACGGGAACAACTGGAACCTGGGCATCAACTACTCTCAAAATTTCGGACTCAGCGGAATCATAAGAGGGTATGGAGGCTTAGCCAGGGTCTATACCACCTCCATGATCGCCAACGGCCGAGGAAACTTCAGACCCGAGACATGGATGCTGAAGTCGCGTTACGATCTCGACCCTTTCGAATACGGGCAGAGCGAACTTGCCCTTTGGCTTACCCACACAAGAACGCATGAGCCTGAAGGTGAGGACTTCAATGCCTACTACACACATTTAAGACATTACTTTAATACAGAAACCTCCGTCTATATCCGGTTTGAGGCAATAGACTATCTCAGCCAGCATAAAACGGATGTCACCCATTTGCGTCTGATTGCCTCATATGATTTTTGAGAGATCAGGCTTTCAGCAATATCGGGTATAAAGCCTTACTGTTTTTGGCCTAGAAGCGCTTCAATATCTCTGCTGATTCTCTCGGGTCTGGTCCATGAACCGTAACGTTTGATTACATTTCCCTGCGCGTCAATCAAAAACTTGGTGAAGTTCCATTTGATAGCCTCGGTCCACAAAAAACCGCTCTGCTCATGTTTGAGATATTTGTAAAGCGGTATAGCATTGTCCCCGTTCACATCCACCTTGGCAAACATATCAAAATGAACATCATATTCTCCCTGGCAAAAGAAGAGGATCTCCTCGTTACTCTTTGGCTCCTGCTTGCCAAACTGGTTGGACGGAAAACCAAGCACCATAAACCCTCTCTCTTTATAGCTTTGATACAGCTTTTCAAGTCCTTCATACTGGGGAGTAAATCCGCACTCACTCGCCACATTGACGATCAAGAGCACCTGCCCCCTGTATTTGGACATAGAGACCTCTTTCCCGTCGATCGCTTTCACTGTAAAATCATAAATCATCGGTCTGCTCTCTTTTGCATTCAATATGCTCCCTGACATTAAACACGCCAATAATAATAAAACAAAACTTTTCATCTTCTTACATGCTCTCTTTCATTCGTGGATTATTTGACCTCTTACGACACCAGTTGTTTCTCGTTCAACTCTTTTATGAATCGGGACATCTGCTCTGCCGGGACGGGCTTGCTGTAGAGGTATCCTTGCCCAAGCGAGCAGCCCTTTGAAAGTAGAAACTCTTTCTGTCTGTTCTCCTCGACCCCCTCGGCCAATACGGACATCTTCATGTTTTTTGCCAGGTCTATGACCGAACATACAATGGCGGAATCATCCTCATCAAAGGGTATCTTTTGTGTAAAAGACTGGTCTATCTTAAGCTTGTCAACAGGCAGATGCTTGAGATAGGCGAGAGAAGAGTATCCCGTGCCAAAATCGTCTATCGCAAGGCTTATTCCCATATCGCTTATCTTCTGCAGGACACCTATCGCCTTTACAGGATCACGCATGATATGACCCTCTGTTATCTCCATCTCTATCCACTCTTGCTTGCATCCCGTCTCCTCTATGCATCGGGCCAGCGTCTGAAAAAAGTCGTCTTTTTCTAGCTGCTTTATCGAAAGGTTCAGTGCCAAACGTCCCGGGTTCAGACCCTCCTTGTACCACTGCACCATCTGCATCATCCCCGTATGCATCACCCACCTGTCTATCTCGATGATCAAGCCCGTCTCTTCGGCCAAGGCTATAAACTTGACCGGAGGGACAAGACCCATGCTCGGATGCTGCCAGCGGACCAAGGCTTCCATACCCGAAAGCGTATCCTCAGAGAGATCCATTTGGGGCTGATAATAGACGATAAACTCCTCTTTCTCTATTGCCTGTCTGAGGCTTGTCTCCATGGTTATCCTTTCAAGTGCCTTTTCCGTCATGTCCTCCGTATAGAACTGATAGGTGTTCCGGCCCAGCTCTTTCGATCTAAAAAGCGCCGCATCCGCATTTCGAAGAAGAAACTCGGGAAGGGTACTGTCCTCGGGAAAAACACTTATACCCACACTGACCGTAATATACATCTCATGCGACTCTATCTGAAAAACTCCTTCAAAACTCTGCATCAGTCTTCCCAGCAACTCGCTGGTATCTTCCACATTTGCGATTGAGAAGTGCAAGATGGCAAACTCGTCTCCTCCCAGACGAGCCAAGGTGTCCGCCGGGGAGAGGACACTCTTTATTCTTGATGCCGCTTCTATCAGCACCATATCCCCTATCGAATGGCCCAGTGAGTCATTGATCTCTTTAAAATTATCAAGGTCGATCATAATAACCGCCAGGCTCTCCTTCTCAAACTCCGCCTGCTTCAAGGCTTCGTTCAGTCTGTCAAAAAAAAGCCGCCGGTTGGGAAGGTTGGTAAGCGGATCGTGATTACTGATATGCGTCAGTCTGTCCTGCTCCAGTTCCAGCTGTTCTTGTATTCTTAATCGCCGTGTGATGTCTCTTTCGACCTCGATAATCCCTTCCGTCTCGCCCTCTCTGTTCAGAAGTGGAGAGCAGTTCAGCTCTACTATGCGGTCTTTGCCCTTGCTGTCTTTATGTACATGAAGGACGCCTTCTGCTTTTTTATGCTGCATGATGTCCCTTAAGGGACAAGGGTGTTCCAATCCGCTGCAGGGTATCGTACTGTTGTGGGAGAGCTCATAGCATTTGATATTTTTCGGGTCGGAAACGATGTTCATATTGGTATTCGCCTTAGCCGCCTTGTTGCTCATCGTCACATTATACTCCTTGTCGATGACCATAATCGGCTCCACCGAGTTGTCCATGACATTTTGGATAAAATCATACTGCGCCTGAAGGTTCTCTTTTGCCAGCAGTAGCTTCTCTTGTTCATCCACAAGACTCTTTTCATAGATCTCGTTTGAGTGTTTGATCATAAATAAAAAAGTAAAGGCGGCTATATTGACCGACAGAAAAATCAGGATAATGATAACAAAGTATTGGTTGCGCAGCTCAAGTTCTTCGTTCACATATCTGTTGACCTCAATATTGAGAGCCTTCAAGAGTGCTTGCAGGGAGATAAACAGCTTATCAAACTCTGCGTCAGCAACAGTGCCTATACCCGACTTTTCTTCCCACCGCTTATCTGCCAGATCATGAATAGTGTCAAACTGACGGCCAATTTCCATCAGCTTTTTCGTTATTTCTTGATCGTGAACATCCCTAAACTCTTCTGAAAATTTTTGTACAAACGCCGCGTTTTTTCTGACCGACTCTGTAAAGTATACATGAACATTCTTCTCATACTCCAATGAGAGGTCCCCTTCCAAGACCTCTTCGAGCCAAAGATGCCCATTTCCAATGTCTATGGCAAAAAAGCTGATATGGTCCTTCAAAGGAATATATTTCAGCATCCCTTCGGTCCAGTTTCTATGAAGCGTGTAGATAAAGATGAAGTCGACCAAAAACACGATAAGCATCCCTAGCAGAGGAAGGTAGTTTTGAATACGTTTTATCGCCACGTGCTCTCCTTCATAGACGGCACCTCTAATGCTCTTCTTAAATAAAACACCTCTCTTTCATTGTATTTAATAAAAAATAAATATAGACTATGAAAACCAACTTATATTGTTTTATAAATAATATGTATAAACAGAAGCTCTTTGTTGCTTAGGATTCTGTAGTGGTTTTGGTCGAGGAAAAGGGCTTTGAGCCCTGGCCGGGAGAAGGTGAATGTTCACAGAGCGGGTTTCCTTACTCTATCAACTCCAGGGCATCCTTGGACAAGCCTGCCCAAGCCGACTTCTCGTCGGCCTGTATGCTCGCCTCAAAAGCCGCTTTGGCTTCTTCGTTTTTGTCTGTTTTCATCAAAAGTGAGCCGAACATATACTGTACCCGCGACTTCTCTTTCTCTTTCAGGTCGCGTTTTACCAGTTTGTTCAGCAGAGCCAGCTGCTCTTTCTCTTTTTTCTGAGCCTTTAGGACCTGAAGTGCGGCAAACTCGACAAAGGGCGATTGTGAATAGCTCTGCGTCTTCTCCTGCAGTGCCATAACCTTGTCGGCATAATTCTGTATGATGAGATCGTCATTCTCTTTAAGCCCCAGCTTGATCATCCTTGCATAGAGTTCTATATCATCATAATCAAGACCTCTTCTTCTTTCGAGCTCCTTGACCATCCTTACCATGCCCTGAGTATCCCCTAAACGCTCATAGGCGTAAAAAGTATCCTGTAGTATATCATCATACTCGTCACTCTTTTCAATCTCAGCCAGGGTCATCACATCCGAAGCGACCTTTGTCAACTCTTCATATTCTCCGGACTTATTAAGTGTTTTTGCATAGCTGTAAAGCCACTGTAGGCGTTTTTTCTTGTCTTTGAGATGTCGCTTCGCCGTATCATGAGCCAGAGCATAATTTCCTGTCTGATACGCACATCCGTAGAGACTTTCATCAAGCTCCTGCGCCAGACTTAGGTTATATTCCTGACTCAGAGTTATCGCTTCGGCACACTCTCCTTTTTCCAGGGAGGCCAAGGCGAGTGCCTGGGCCGAGTCACGCCTGAGCCTAGAGTACCCTTCCTCTTTTTCTATCCCCGAACCGTCCATATCCAAAACGGCCTGATACTTTTTCTCTGTGTAGAGGAGTCTTGCCTTTTCGAGACCCGCTTTTTGACCTATCTCCTGATTGGCATACTTCTGTTCCAGCTCTTCATATTCGGCCAAGAGAGCTGTCGTATTGACATCTTCGGGTACATAAAAGAGTGAGTCCAGGGCTTCTTGGACCTCTGCCGAATATTCGCTCTCTCCAAAGGTGGTTTGATATTTTTTCAAGGCCTTATAGGCGGCGGCTTTGTCATCTGTTTCGCTTAGCCACACTCCTATATCCTTTATCATCGTCTCATACTGATCCTCGCCTTGAGAAAGATAGCGTGTTATCGTGCTTAATATATCCACCGCTGTCTTATGATTGCCTCTGTTGGCAAAGGCGCGGGCGGCATCATAATTCTCTACCGTATCATGAAGCAGGTACTTGCCGTTTCCTTCGATTATCTTTGAATAGAGTTCTGCAGACCTTTCCAAGTCGCCCTTGTCCAGGCTCAGCTTGGCCAGACGGATTGCTGCCATAGACGCTATTTCAATATCCTCGGTCATATAAAGAGCTTTTTCGAAATAGTTCCTGGCCCCTCTTAATTTTCCGCCCGCTAAAAACTGGTCCCCGAAAAAGACCATTCCCAGGGCCGCAAACTTTGAGGTCGGATGCTCCTTGAAAAGCCGTTCATAAAAATAACTTCCGTCCGCTTGAAGGCCTACATTTGAATAGGCATTGGCCGTATAGGCAAGGACTTCTGCCATGTTCTCGTCATCGGAATATTCGCGTATATACTCTTTTGAGACCTCGAGCAGTGCTTCGTTTTCGTCCGTATGATGGTATCCGCGCATTTTGAACAATAAAAGTTCTGATTTGAAGATCGTGTCGGGATAACGCTGAAAAAGTTTATCGACATCTTCGGCCAGCTGATCATAATTTCCAGATTCGTAGGCACTTTTGATACGCATATAATCGCTCACGTCTTTTAGCTTGTCCAGCCGAATAGGCGTTCCTGAAATATCCAGGGCACCGACACTTGGCATCCTGACTTCGGCCATCTCAATGGGAAAGTTTATTCCTAGAGGCGGACTCTTTTCAGGCCTTATAAGGGGAAGTTCCTTCTCATACCCTATGATCATCCAGTGCGCGGCAGACGTGGTTTGAGTATACGGGTAGATATTACCTTTTTCATAAAGCTTATGCGTAAGGGGAAAAAGTTTCATCTTTTCTATAGGATAGATACGCACGTAATATTTCTTGTTTTTGATAAATGAATCTATCGTGAAAAAATTCGTCTCCATGGCTTCAAACTTCTCTTTCGGCTCACGAGGAAAGATACACTGAATCTGCTTGGGTTCATCGAAATCATCTTTTTGGCTGAGACATTGAAATTCCATCTCTGCTTTGATATGGAGGGTAGAAAAGTTCTGGTTTTCCTCACGTCCTACATTCACGGTAAGTGTAAAGGCTTGCAGGGAAGATAAAAAAAGGAAGATGAGCAGGATGGCTCTTAATTTAAGGAGGCTATGGCTCAAGAGGGAGGAAAAAAACATCAAGCTAATAAACAAATGTCTCTCCTCCGGCGACAAACGCCGATACTCCCGTCGCTAAAACTCGCTAAAGAGATTCCACAAAGTGGAAAGTCCCCTTAGAAAACGTCAAAAGGGTACAACTTGACGGAATATTAATACCCGCTATTATACACCATTCTTGCGGCAAATTCCATCAAGGGACTTACTGCCAGAACCGAGGCGATCGTAAATACTGCTCCCGTACCGATAACTGTCTTCAGCACATTCGATGAATTGACCATGTAGTCGTTATCTCCGACAGGTTCTTTCATGAACATATAGACGATGATCTTCACGTAGTAGTAGGCTGCGATCGCGGAGTTAAGCGCCATGATCAAAGCCAGTACGATATGGTCACCCGTTACGGCTGATGCGATAAGGTATAGCTTACCCCAGAACAGGGCAAACGGCGGAATACCCGCAAGGCTTAACATAAACAGTGCCATCATCACCGCAGTGAACGGGGACGTTTTGATCATTCCTGAGAACTTCTCAAAGGCGTCGTCCGATTCACGGGCGTGTCGTTTCTCATGCGTGATCCATAGCATTGCGAATGCACCGAGGTTGGCAAAGGCAAACAGTCCCCAGTAGACAAACAAAGCCGTGTTCGCATGTGTCGTACCGATGAGTACCGCCGCCATGACGAAACCTGCATGAGAGATTGAAGAGTAACCCAGCATACGCTTGGCATCCGTTTGAACAAGGGCCCAGATGTTTGCCATCGTCATCGTAAGAACGACGATGGCGTAAAGCATGATCTCTATCCAAAGTACGCCTGTGCTCATCAAGAACTCAAACAGACGCATAGCCACAACAAATGCCGCCAGTTTTGGGACGATAGACATAAAACCGGCTAAGGCCGCTGTCGCACCTTGGTATACGTCCGGTGTCCATGTATGAAACGGGACAAGGCCCAGTTTGAAAGCAAATGCAGCCAATAGGAATACGGTCGCAATTATAGTGAAAGTCACCGTCGAACTGTCCATACCGCTTGCGGCGACCGTATTTGAAATCTGAGAAATTTCAACTGAACCAGATAGTGCATAAAGAATCATTGCGCCAAAGGCATATAGACCGGCTGCTAAAGCACCCATGGTAAAGTACTTGGTTGCCGCTTCAAAAGAGTTCTTCTTACCGTGCATAGCAATCAATGGATACAGGGCCAAAGACGAAGTCTCAAGGCCGACAAACACCAGGATAAGGTTATCTGTAGCTACCATAAACTGAAGACCGGCAATCATGAACATGAAAAGTGCAAAGTACTCGGCATATCTATACTCTTGAAAGCGTTGTTTCGTCAAGGCCAAAAGAATAAAGAACATCGAAGCAACAATCATGATGATCTGAGCAAGGAGAGCAACCCCGTCCATTAACATCAGGTCAAAGAAACCGCGCACCGCACCTGTTGTCTCGAAGACACCGACCATGTCAAGTACAGCACCAAGGTCCAGTGCTAAGAATAGAAGAGTGAGCATTACATATACACTCTTGTCAAGACCCGATTTAATCAGGTCGATACAAAGAATAAAAGTTGCTGCCGCGACAGCAATAAGCATCGGGTAAAGCGTGGGCATGTTTAATGAGGCAAAACTTACATTTACAGCTTCTAACATTAGTGGCCTCCTTCTGATTGATGAGCCGGTGCAGCATGCGCTTTAACAGGCGCAGACGCAACGATTTTTTCTTTTACAGCATAAGGATCGGAAATCAGCGCTCTGGCTTCTTCTGTACCTACATCTGTGTTTACTTTCTGATACATGATATTTAGTACATTTTCGCGTACTGAAGCATCTATCGGGTCCAGGATCGGTTTAGGATACACACCCAGCCAAATGGCGATGATGAGTAGAGGAACGAGTCCGTACAGCTCTGTTCTGTTCACATCAGGAAGGTTCTCATTCTCTTTCTTGGTCACGTTACCGAAGAATGCTTTTTTATATGCAGAAAGCATATAGATAGCACCCACGATAATAGCAGAACCTGCGATGAGTGCATACATCAAAGAGACCTTATACAGGCCAAGCAGCGAGAGGAACTCACCGACGAAGTTGATCGTTAGCGGAAGACCTACCGAAGCCATCATCATCACACCAAAGATAGTCGCATATCGCGGCATAACCGAAGCCAAACCGCCAAACTCACTCATCATCTTCGTATGGCGTCTGTCATAAATGACACCGACCAGCAAGAAGAGTGCGCCCGAGACGATACCGTGACCGATCATCAAGAAGATCGAACCTGAAACACCCTCTATGTTCATAGCGAATGTACCAAGGACGATAACACCCATATGCGATACCGAAGAGTAGGCAACGACTTGTTTAATATCCTCCTGCGCATAAGCGACCATCGCCGTGTAGATGATCATGATCAGTGAAAGTACTACGATCAATGGGATGAAAAACACAGAGGCATCCGGGAAAAGCGGAAGCGAAAGACGTACAAAACCGTACGTACCCATCTTAAGCAGTACAGCCGCAAGGATCACAGAACCGATAGTCGGAGCCTGTCCATGCGCATACGGCAACCAGGTGTGGAACGGGAACATCGGGACCTTGATCGCAAAACCAAGGAAAAATGCCGCAAACAGCCACAGCTGCAGATTCATAGGAAGAACGACTCTGTACCATTCAGTGATAGAGAATGACCATTGACCTGTTGCCTGCTGATAAAGATAGGCCATGAAGATCATACCTACCAGCATCACCAATGAACCCGTAAAGGTATAGAGGAAGAACTTGATCGAAGCGTAAACGCGTTTTGGTCCGCCCCACGCACCGATAAGATATAACATCGGTACAAGAGAAAGCTCCCAGAAGAGGTAGAAGACGATAGCATCAAGCGTAACGAAAACCCCGATCATAGTCATCTCTAAAACGAGAAGCGTAATGATCATATTTTTGACATTACGCGTCTCCGTCAATGAAGCGATACCGATGAAGGTAACCAGTGCTGACATGATAACGATGAACAGCGAGATACCGTCAATACCAAGCTGGTAATTGATACCAAAGGCAGGAATAAGCGCAAACATCTCCATGAACTGGAACCCGCCGTTTGAGCCGTCAAAAGCGTACCATAACCACAGTGAGAGAGCGAACTCTATCCCTGAAACCGCAATACCATAAGCACGGATTGATTCTTTGTTTACCATGAAACCAAGAACACCCGCAACTAATGGAAAAAAGATTAATATTGATAAAATGTGATCAATCATTCTAGTGTCCTAATAATTTCATAATTGCATCTGTATTAGTCATAATACCGATGAACACAGCTGCAGATACAAGAAGTGCAACCAGACCAACAACCATCCACTTAAGCATGTTAGACAGGTTACCGTCTTGCATCGTGTGTGTACCCTTCGCTGTGCCATAGAAGACATTAGCTATACCATCGACAGTCGCATCGACGACCGCGTTATCAACCTTCCACATCATCTTTGAAAGTTCGGCATATGGTTTAGCCAATACCTCGTCATAGATTTTTGGAATGTAGTACTGATTGAACAGAAGCTGGTAAAAGAAACCCGACTCCACTTTCTTATCGATCTTGGCATCTTCGTATTTTTTGTAGGCATACACGATAGCCGCGACAACAAATACCTGCGTACCGATCGTCATGATCCAGTACGTCAGTGCCGAATGGACATGATATTCGCCAGCCGGCAGCATAGAAATAACCATCTCATAATAGGTGCCCTTGAACAGGAAACCTGCGATGATAGCAAGAACAAGAAGCGGACTCATTGCCACTAACATATACTTATACGCCTCATGCGGATGGAAACCGAAGAGTTTATAGCGCTCTTCACCCAGGAAGATCAAGAATGCCAATCTAAATGAATAAAATGCTGTGAGACCGGCAGTCAATAACAGAACTGTGTATAGGATGTAATGGTGTTCAACAAAGGCGACTTCCAAGATCAGATCTTTTGAGAAGAAACCGGCAAACGGGAAAAGACCAGCAAGCGCGATAGATGCCAAAGTCATCATCCAGAATGTTCCCGGCATAGCCTTCTTAAGACCACCCATCTTGAACGGATCGAGTTCATCATCCATAGCGTGCATTACATTACCGGCGCCCAGGAATAACAGGGCCTTGAAGAATGCGTGCGCCATAAGGTGGAAAAGCGCGACCCAGTAGGCACCAAGACCCGCAGCAACGAACATGTATCCAAGCTGAGAAAGCGTCGAGTAGGCGATAATACGTTTCATATCACGGTTAACAAGGGCCATAGATGCCGCGAACATTGCGACAAAGGCACCAAGGCTCGCGATAAACAGACCGACATCTGGGATGAGATCATACATCGGGTTCATACGTACAACAAGATATACACCCGCCGTTACCATCGTTGCCGCATGGATAAGTGCCGATACCGGGGTAGGACCTTCCATCGCATCCGCAAGCCATGTATGTAAAGGGAACTGTGCCGATTTACCCATAGCACCGACGAAGAGGAAGATACCTGCCGCCGTCATCACGTCATGGTTAAGCGCATTGATCCCCGCGAAGATACCGTCATATTGAAGCGTACCAAGGTTCCAGTAGATGATAAAGATACCGATAAGCATCGCAAGGTCGGCGATACGGTTCATGATGAAGGCTTCGTTGGCAGCCCAGGTAGCACTCTCTTTGTGATACCAAAAACCGATCAGCAGCCAAGAACAGACACCAACGCCTTCCCAACCGATAAAAAGACCCAGAAGGTTGTCACTCATCACAAGAACCATCATCGAGAACACGAAGGCGCTCAGGTAAGCGAAGAAACGGTTGAACGCCTTATCATGGTCCATGTAACCAATAGAGTAGACGTGAACAACGGTAGAAACCGTCGTAACGACCATCATCATCGTTACAGTCACTTCATTGACGACAAAACCAAAGGGAACATACAGGTCGCCCGTAGCGATCCATGTCATCATCTCTACATGGTAAGTATTGCCCTGAAGAACTTCAATCAGTAAAAGCAGTGAGCTTAGGAATGAGGCAAACAACATACCCGAGGCAAATAGACCTGAAAACATGGTCTTCTTTGAAGCACCGAAAAGCCCTGCCATAAGAGAACCTACAAGCGGAGCAAAAAGTGCGATATATAAATACATTTCCATTTACATTAACCTTTCATCGATGTCATATTATCGAGATCGATAGTGTTATAGCGTTTGAACCATAACACAAGAAGACCAAGACCAACCGCAACTTCAGAAGCGGCAATAGTGATAATAAAGAAAGCAAACATCTGACCTGTATAATCACCATAATAGTGTGAAATCGCAACAAGTGCGACATTTACCGAGTTTAACAAGATCTCTGTAGCAAAAAACAGCATCAAAAGGTTTTTACGGCGCATTACACCGATAAGACCTATTGAAAAAAGCAGTGCCGAAAGAACAAGATAGTGTGTTAAAGTGATTTCCATTATGCAACACCCTCCGCATTTTTAGTATCTATTTCCTCTTCTGACAAATCAGAATAAGACTCGTCCATCTTCTTGCCCGCCATAACAATACCGGCAATCATCGCAACGAGCAACATTACTGCTGCGACCTCAAAAGGTACTAGGTACTTAGTAAATAAAACCATACCGATTGCTTGTGAGTTGCCGATACCTTCAACGATTGGGTAGTGTGCTTCGATATTATTACCAACAAGTGGTGCCGCTACCATTGCGACAACGATAAGCGCAGAGATGCCGCTTAGTACAAATACCAAGGTATTATTGCCCTGCTTTTCATGCAGTTCGCGTGTGGTATCGTAAAACATCATACCGAATGCGTATAGGGCCATTACGGCTCCTGAATAAACGATAAGTTGAACGACACCCATGAAGTCCGCTCCAAGGATAAAGAAAAAGGCAGAGATGAAGATCATCCCTGCTGCCAATGCTGTTAGTGCATATAAGGCATGCTTAGTCGTTACTGTGATCCAGAACATAGCGACCGTTAAAAACGCAAATAGATAAAAAGCTGCTGCTTCAAACATTCAATTCTCCTTAGTAAGCAAGCGGCGTAGCTTTTACGCGCTCGTCTTCATGTGGTGTAATCGCACCGAAACCTGGGTACTCAGGGACCTTACCTTGAATAGCCATATCAAGCGGAGTCAACATATCGTCATAACCGATGTAGTGCGCACGCTGCTCAGATACGTTCTCATAACGTCCGCCATGAACGATAGCAAGCTCAGGACACACCTCTGCACAATAACCACAGAAGATACAACGACCAAGGTTGATCGTATACTCAGAAACCTCTTTACGGGAGTTTTCATCGATCTTGGTGTCCATACGGATACAGTCAGAGATACAGATCTTCTCGCAAAGACCGCAACCGATACATCTTTCGGTACCAGACTCCCAGAGACGCTGCATCTCGTGTACCGCACGGTAACGTGGACCGATAGGCAGCTTCTCTGCCGGATACTGTACCGTGTGGATGTCAAACTTGAACATCTCGCGCAAAACAACCCATAGGCCGACAAACAGCTCTAGTCTGAACGTACGATTAACAACCTGCTTGAATTTTCCCCAACCCGTCGTCGGATATTCATCAATATCAACCTGATAGTATGCAGACCCTTCGGTTACATTTCTATCTTTGAAGTTTTCTAAACTTGGCAATTTACTCATCATATACCCTTAAAACATCAGCACAAAGCCGGTGATAACCACGTTAATCACGGCCAGTGGCATTAAAATTTTCCAACATAAGGCCATCAATTGATCCGGTCTTACATCCGGCCACGCTGCACGTGTCCATAAGAAGAAGAAGAACCAAAACGCAACCTTACCAAGAAGCGCAAATGCACCTGCTACTGAGCCGTCACCAAAACCACCGAAGAAGATGATCGAGATCAAGAAGGCATAGAAGAACATATTTGCATACTCCCCGATAAAGAAAAGACCCCATCTCATACCGGAGTACTCTGTACCGAAACCGTCAATGATCTCATGGTCATTAGCGACAAGGTGAAAAGGCGTACGTCCCGTCTCGGCAAAACCGGCAATAAGGAATAGCACCATCGCGACCGGTTGATACACTACCATCCACATGCCTTCGATTTGAAAGTTGTTAAGATCGATCAATGAAAAAGATCCGACCATCATCAAGGGAGCAAGAAGCGAAAGACCCGTAATCACCTCGTAAGAGATAAATACTGCCGCACCGCGCGCCGCTGAAAGAAGAGAGTACTTATTTGCTGAAGCCATACCGCCAAGAAGTGGACCGTAAAGACCCACTGCCATAACCGCTAGCACATACAAGACACCGACATTGATATCAGAAACAATAGGGTTGACCGTATAATCACCGATAGTAAATGCAGGCATAAATGGAATCGCTGCCGCCGCCATAAAAGCCGTTGCCGCCGTAATAACCGGAGCAATCTTAAAGATACGACCGACGACGTTTGTCGGGATGATATCCTCTTTTGTGAACAGTTTTATACCATCCGCTGCAACCTGTGCAAGTCCGTAAGGCCCAACGACCATTGGCCCAAGACGTCTTTGCATGAACGCGAGAATCTTGCGCTCGAAATAGGTCCCAAGACCTGCAAGCGCGGAAAAGACTAGCAGAATAGCAACGATCTTGATGATCGTCTCTATCATATATGCTGTTTCCATACTTATACCCTTTCAATTGAAGCTGTAGTAAAACGGTAGCCGTCAAACAGTGCTTCTGATTTTAATTTAGAATCAAATGTCGTAAGACAAGCGATCTCACCATCAATGAAGTGATCGTGGCTTACTTCAACCTCGACTTCACCCTTTGCCGTCTTCACCTTCACCCTGTCACCTTCAGAGATACCATTAGCTTCCAAATACGCTTTAGATGCATAAAGACCTGGCTTCTCTTTGGATTCATGCGCCTTCGCCGTAAAGTCGGAGAACTGACGAACAGGATTAGCAAGATAAAGTGCTTTTTCGACTTTTGAATCTACGCTTGCTTCAACGTTCTCATCTGATCCTGTCTCTACCTTAACCACGTCAAGTAGATAACCACGCTTCTCTGTACCGTCATTCTCATAATGATTCGGAAGATTATCGAATGCTTCTGCTTTAAATCCTTTTTCCGTAGGAAGTGATTGAGTATACTCAATCGTATACTCAGCATCCATACCTAATGCATTGGCAATATCATTTAGAACATACCCGTCATAAGGCATAGCTGCATTCGTTGGATTGACACGCTTATTGATCGACGTCAGCGTACCCTCTTGCTGATTCATAGCCGGCATATCCAGGTCACCTTCACCAAGAGCGGAAAGAACAAAATCAGCTTGCGTGTTATAACCGATAGCGTATGAACCAGCTTCATCATCCAGATCACAGATCTGAGAAACACCAAGCGAGTTTGTCAGTGTCGGTATCATAACAAGCTCAAAGTCTGTATATTTTTCGATCAATGCACATAAACGCGCTAAGTTTTTAGATGCCGGGTGAGTATAAAGGTCCGGTCCGACGATTAAAGAGAAAGCATCTTTTTTCTTCAAGAATTTTTCCATGTTCTCTTCGAATTTCTTAGGAGCGTTAAGCAGGGACAGAAGTGCATTCTCATCTACTTCAACTTCCTTAGAGACCTTCTTAGGAACCATTTTAGATTTCTCGACTTCTACCTCTTCTTCTTCACCTGTCTCTTCATTAACCTTCATCTCTTTAACGATTTCAACGACTTTTTCTTTGATGGTTTCTTCAACTGTTACTGTTTTAGTTGAATGGAAGCCTGCCAAATACTCGCTAACTGAAGCAGGAAGCTCATCTTTCTTGGCAAACAGGTCTAAGATAAGGTAAAGCGCGAGCTCTTCTTGAAGCGGTGCGTGATTAATAGACATAACCGATTTACCCATCTGATCAATCACAGGGTCAACTACCGGATGAAAGTAGAGGCCGGCACCCTTGTTCATTGTCATCGAGTTGTTAAATGCGTAACGTGCATTTGGATTATCGGTTTTAATTGCCGATCCCACCGAAACGACGAAATTTGAGTCGTGTGCAACTTTCAGGTCAGAACCGTAAAGTGCCGTTCCAGAGATCTCCGAATAATCTTTTAGAAAATCTTGGAACGCTTTTGCTTCAGGATTTACAAGTTTATAACCCTTCTTCTCTTTAAGACTTTGAAGAATGTAGGCTTCTTCATTCGTGATTGTCGACGTGAACTTGATCGTGTCTGCTTTTTCAAAAGCTTCGATCGCGTTTGCAAATGCTGCCTCATCTTTAACTACGTCTTTGTTCTCGTAATCATACCCGTAACGCCCGGCACCACAAAGCGAAACATAGTTCCACTCATTCATAACGCGGTAGATTTTGTCTTCTGGGTTAGCAATAGACTTATGTTTTACATCATAAGAGATCTGACATCCGGCCGAACAGTGTCCACATGTCGCAGGAATCTTGTTTAACTCCCAGGAGTTTGACGTATACATATAATCTGTACCCACAAGAGCACCAACAGGACAAACCGCCGCACATTCACCGCATGAAGTACAATCAAGCATATCGCCACCAGCTGTCAAGCCGATGATAGACTTGTTAAGCTTATTCCACATAGCGTAGGCATCTTTAGGCATGGACTCTTTTTGATCTTCAGAGATCCCGTCCGCACCGCGGGGAATAGTCTTCAATGAGTTATCACCGATCATATCCTTACAGACAGTAACACAACGTTCACAAACAATACAGAGACCTGCATCATAATGAATATGTCCCCAGTCAAGTACAGGACGATTAACATCGGCAATGGAGTATGTTTGGGAATCAACACCAAGCTCAAGTGTATAGTTTTGAAGCTCACACTCGCCCGATTGGTCACAAACACCACATTGAAGCGGATGATTTACATCATACACTTCCATAATGGCGCGTCTCTCAGCTTCAATATTTTCAGTCGAAGTCGTAATTTGCATTCCGTCTTTTGCTTTAGCATTACAGGCATACACCTGCTTACCATCTGCCTCTACCAAACAGATACGGCACGCAAGTGTAGGACTACAACGTGTTAAATAACATATGGCCGGTATAAAGATATCATTTGCGCGAGCGGCGTTAAGTATAAACTCACCCTCTTGTGTTTCAATCTCTTTTCCATCAATATTAATTGTAACTAGTTTACCCATCAACTTCCTCCAATTTTACTCGTTTATAACGGTATTCATCATAATTATCTGTACTGTCAAAGACAGGGTTGTAAGCGATCGTTCCTTTAAGCTCTTCAGATACTTTAAACTTACGCTCATAGGTTTTACCGTCCATTTCAAAACGTACCATAGTTCCTGCTTTGATCTTTCCTGCCGTAGCAAACTGTTTAGAACCCAATAGCACCAGGTCACTTTTAAACTCGTGTGCCTTGTCCGCATATGGATTTAACTGTGATATAGGCTGATTACATCTGTAAATGACCGTTCCGTTAAACTCAAAAATGTCATCTACGTCTGCTATCGCGTCATCCTCACTCTTTACATCCAGGTTCTCTATCTCATATCCACGGATCATCTCAGAACTGCTGTTTTCGAGATCATCAAACACAACAGCTTTGTACCCTGACGCAGCAGGAAGCTTAGCCGTATAATCAATTGTTCTCTTAGCCTGAACGCCTAAGGCATTCGCGACATCATTAAGCCGATATCCCTCAAAAGGAGCAGCAACACCCAGCGGAACCACTTGCTTATTAAATGAGGTAAATGTCCCTTCTTGCTGCTTCAGTCCCGGCATATCCAGATCTCCGTCGCCTAAGAAAGAGAGTGTGTAATCTGCTTTGACGTTATAGCCTACTGTTTTTCCTTCTGTCGCTTCATCCAGGTCACATATGAGCGCAACGCCTAAAGTGTTTGCCTCAGGTGGGATCATGACAATCTCAAAGTCACTGTATCTAGAAATCATACCAAGCAACTTGGCAATATTTTTTGATCTTGGATGATTGAACAGATCAGAACCGAGAACCAATACAGCTCTTTCCCGGCTAAGAAATTCTTGATACAAATCATCAAACTCTTCTTCGCCTACACTGCTCTCGCCGCAGATATAGCCGATATCCAGATCGTCAAAAAAGGATTGATATTTTTCTTTTCCTTCTGGCTTGACCACCAAATCAGCAAGCATCGCGACGAGACCCTCTTCGCTGCCTACTTCATATTTTATATGCTGTGCAACAACATTTTTAAGTGATTCATCTTCAAGCGGATGCATGTAGGCTATATATGCGTCTCTCTCATCCTTCGCAATTTCGAGCGAGGAACGCAGCATCGGGTTATCTGCAGAAACAGAACAACCAAGAACAGTCACAAAATCGCACGCCTCAATCGTTTTAAGGTTACCGCCGTAAAGGTGCTTGCCATCAACACTTCCAAAGTTGATCAGGAACTCTTGGAACTTCTTCGCTTCCTTGTTGACAAGCTTATAGCCATGTTTCTCTTTTAACTTCTGGAGAATCATCGCCTCTTCATTCGTTATCATTGAGTTAAAGATGATACTCTCAGCCTGCTTGAACATCTCTATTGTCTCAGCAAAGGCCACTTCATCTTTCTTTGCACGATTTTCATAATCATACATATAACGTCCTGCTTCACATATCGATTCTAAGGCATGGACATTATTCATTATTACACTCGCCTATTTTTTAACGACAATCGTCCAGTCGACTTCGTTGAACTTTAGAGAGTTTAACAACTCACAACCACACTCTTTGATTAGATCCGCACTACGTTGAACACCAGAAAAATCACCAATTTCAAATAAGAAGATAATAACTTCGCCCGCAGTGATTTCGTTAGAAACAATCTCTTTCATACGGCCGTCGAAGTCTTCTTTTAAATGTCTTAAATCATAACGTTTCATTCATTCTCCTCTTAACGGTCAACTTCACCGAATACGATATTGGTCGTACCGATTATTGATACAACATCCGGAATCATATGACCCGGAAGCAGGTCGGTCAAAATACCTGTGTGCCAGAAAGACGGCGCACGCATTTTAAGACGGTACGGGTATGGACCACCCTGAGAATTGATATAGAAACCAAGCTCACCTTTTGGTGATTCGGTCGGGATATAGACTTCACCTACCGGAGGGCGCATACCCTGTGTCACAAGAACAAAGTGCTGCATCAAAGAGTAGTTTTGCGTCATGATATCAATCTTTGGGGCGGAGATATACTGAGGCGCGTGAGCCATAAGCTCGGTCTCATTATTTTCTTCACACTTCTTGTACATGTCCATTGTCTGATAAAGGATCTTTGCAGATTCACGCATCTCAGCCATATAGAGCTTGTAACGTGCGTAGTTATCACCCTTGTCGGAAACAGGAACATTGAAATCCACTTCGTCATAAAGCTCATACGGCTCTTCTTTACGAATATCCCACTCAACACCCGAAGCTCTAAGCATGATTCCCGAACAACCCCATGAATGAGCCATCTCAGTCGAGATAACCCCTACATTTTCCATACGCATCTTCCAGATACGGTTACTGTCGAGCAGATCTTCGTAATCTTTAAGATCTTGAGGGAACTTGTCCAGGAACGCTTTTAAGTCATGGGTAAAGTTATCAGGAATATCCAGAGGCACGCCGCCGATACGGACTGATGAGTGAGTCAGTCTGGCTCCACAATAATCTTCGATGATATCCATCAGGTATTCACGCTCGCGGAAAGCGTATAGGAATACTGTCATCGCACCGATATCAAGCGCCGTCGTCGCCAACCAGAAGAGGTGAGACATCAAACGGTTGATCTCAAGAAGCATCATACGGATAACTTTGGCACGGCGCGGCACTTCAAGCCCGATAAGCTTCTCAACTGCCAGGGCGAAACCGTAGTTGTTCGAGCTAGATGCGATGTAGTCCATACGGTCAGTGGTCGGCAGGAACTCATTATAGATCATGTTCTCTGCCATCTTCTCCATACCGCGGTGAAGGTAACCGACATCCGGATGAGCCTTAGTGATCTGCTCTTGTTGCAGGTGAAGGATCAGACGTAACTGTCCGTGCGCCGACGGGTGCTGAGGACCGAAGTTGATAACCATCTCGTTATCTTTACGGTCAAAGCTGATATTTTCAAAAAACGGTCTTAATCTATTTGGCTGTTGCATTGTCGTCCTATCGCTTACGATCTGTAATCGTTACAGCATCGTCTTCATGGAATTTAGAAAGGATGAGTACACCACCCTCTTCTTGATAGCCCAGTGGCTTCTCAGGCTGATCTTCTTTGAACTCTTCACCACGGGCAACCTCGTGCCCAAGACGTCCAAAACGTTCGGTATCATAACGGTCAACCATTGCAGAATCACGATTTTCCGGACCAATAATGTCACGGGCCTCTTTACCGTAAATACGGTCAACTTCATACCATGAAGCGGCCTCGTCACCATGTAAAGGATAGGTCTTAAGAAGCGGATGTCCGACCCAGTCATCCGGCATAAGAATACGCTTCATATATGGGTGGTTATTAACCTTAACACCTAACATATCGTACATCTCGCGCTCTGCCCAGTCAGCTGAACGGTAGAGCGGGTTAAGGGACTCGACTGCCTGCTCTTTGTCTATAAAACATTTGATACGAACACGTTTTCGTTTGCTCATAGAGAGAAACTGATAAAAGACTTCAAATTGGCCTTTTTTTGCCAGCCAGTCAATCGCCGAACACTCTGAAAGTTGGTTGTAGTCACACTTCTCTTTAAGAGTCTGGGCCACTTTGTAATTATCATCAGGGTTGATGACAACTACCATCTGATCGACTTGGATATAAGAATCAAGTACATCACATGTAGCCTTGATAGCGGCTAGGTCCGCTGCAAAAACATCATCTGACTCTACCGGAGACTTGGCGACCTGAGGTGCTACCCAGTAACGGTCTGTGTAATAAGATTTTTTCTGAACATCATCTTTTGGTACGTATTTTCTCATTATACTAACCTCTTTTGACGTTGTGATTTACCCGCTTTTTCTGCGCGGATCTTCTTTTGCAGCATCATAACCGCATACTGAAGTGTCTCGGGACGAGGTGCACAGCCGGGAAGATAAAGGTCAACTGGAATAACACGGTCAACACCCTGTACTGTCGCATAAGTATTAAACATACCGCCCGTATTTGCGCATGAACCCATTGAGATGACCCAACGGGGCTCAGGCATCTGGTCGTACAGACGCTTGATGAACTCAGCATGTTTTTTTGTCAAGGTGCCTGCAACAATCATCAGATCCGATTGACGCGGACTCGCGCGGAAGATCGTACCAAAACGGTCAAAGTCATAACGAGATGCACCCGAAGCCATCATCTCGATACCGCAACAGGCAAGACCATATGTCATTGCCCAAAGCGAATTCGAACGCCCCCAGTTAACAATTTTATCAACAGAAGTCAATGCAACCGGCAGACCTCCGTCTTGTGTATAATTTACTTGATGCTGTGCCATTCAAGTGCTCCTTTTTTCCATGCATATACAAAACCGATTGTAAGCAATAAGATAAATAACATCATCTCAACAAATCCGAACCAACCAAGCAATTTAAAATCAATCGCCCACGGGAACATAAATACAACTTCTACATCAAAGAGTAAAAACAGCAATGCAAAAAGATAAAACTGTGTAGAGATACGGTTGGGTTGCTTGGTAACCTCAGGTCCACACTCATAAATTGAAAGCTTAATCTTTTCTGAAGTCTTTGCAGCTAATTTATGACTAACCCATCGCGCCGCGACAGTCGTCATGTAAAACGCTCCAAATGTGATCACAAATAGTACAAATACCCCGAAATACGGGTGTGCAACATCTATATGTTCCATAAAAACCTTTCTTCAAATATGTAGTAATTCTCTCATAAAATCCCTAAACAAGGGTTCTAGCCATTACTCTACATAAATAGACATAATGGCGACATCATATCAGAATAAGGGTTAAAGCGAATTTAGAAGGGGGGTGTAAAGAAAATAGCTGTAACCTAATGAAACAGATATATCTCCCAAGACTTTATAAGTTTAGCTTATCCCTGCACAAAGCCCATGGATTTCTCAGAATCGAAGGTACCGGACTTTTCTTTTTCTATCTCTTTGATAAAGTCATCAAGCCCGAATATAGGCTCTTTTGAGCTAGCAACGCTATAGGCGGTGTTTTTAATCACAAGGCTTATCTGACCTCCTGTAAGCGCATATTTTGCTAGGATATTAAGGTCAAACTCCTCTTCATACGGTGCGTTTGAAGGTAACATCTTTTTCCACAGTAGAAGCCTTTGTTCTAGGTTTGGTTTCTTAAACTCGATCTTATAGTTAAACCGACGTGAAAATGCCGGGTCGATATTTTCCAAAAGATTCGTCGTAGCGAGCAAAAGACCCTCAAAGTTCTCGATCTGCTCCAAAAAGATATTTTGCATCTGGTTATGCATCTGGTCTGTCGAAGACCCTACTCCTTGCGATCGTGCGCCCAAGAATTGATCTGCTTCGTTTAGTAACAAAATAGGTTCGGACTTTGTTTTCCGTGACAAATCGTAATAAGTATCGAAAATTTTACGAACGTTTTTTTCACTCTCTCCGACATACATAGAGAGTATTTTAGAACAATCAAAGGCAAGAATCTGGCGCTTGAGTGATTTAGCCAAAGAGTATGCTGTCATAGTCTTTCCCGTTCCGGGATGTCCATAAAACATCACCCGTGCATCAATACCCGATTTCTTCTCTTTTATTCCCCATTCCTGCAAACGGGCCACGACTTCCTTGTCAACCTGGCGCATAAGCGAATGCAGTGTCTCTTCCGTCTTGGGGTGTAATACCACATCCTCAAGAGAGCTCTGCGGGTCGATCAATTCAAATATATCTTGCTCTTTTATCACCATATCAAGCTTGAGCTTACGGACCTTTTTCTTCTTCTGCGGATGTATAATCTCCTGCAGGACATCATCAACAATATAAAAAGCCCGCGAAATTCCGCCGAAAGGGTTAAGCATCTCCTCATAATCGATCAACTCTTCTTCAATCAGCATGGCACCATCTTCAAGCAAAGAACGGTTTTTGATTCGATCATACTCGTCCAATGAGATCAAATCGATAAGACTATTCATCTCGCGTAGATTATTGTCTCCTGCCGAATACTCTTCTTTCAATAAAGCTAAAAAGATTATCTGTTCCTTGACGTCAAGTTTCTTCTGTTTAAAAAACTTTTCTAAAACAACCTCTTGTTTTGTTACATCGAGTCTGCCTTGAATACGTTTTTCTAGTAGCTCAAGCTTGCTTTTTACTCGATTGATACCGAGTGCATTTTCATGAACATTATGACGAATAGAACTCATCTTCTGATAGGATTCTATACGAAAGAATTGATCCTGCAGGTACTCCAGATGATCTTCATAAGGCTTGATTTCAGGAAGGACAAGTTCATTATTCCCCTCTTCAAGCAGTCTCAAAAAAGAAGGTGTCAGTGATATGGTACTGTTTAACAGTTCTAAATGCGACATATCCGAGATTTTAAGCGGCTGAAAGGATTGTTGAATAATCCAACCTAACTCTAAAGCAGATTTTGTCGTTCCTAGGTAATCAAGATAAACATAATCATTTTCGCCAAAAATGTCTTGAAGCATTTCAGAGACAACCACATCCTCGATTCCGGAGACAAAGCGTTTAGTCATATACTGAAGGATCTTTCCCTCATCAGCCGAACATTTTAGATGTTCATATATTTTTGCTTTTTCAACATTATCAACATCAATAAAGTCTATTAAGTATTTCAAATTTTCTCCATATTTTTATATGAGTTAGCCTTACACATCGTGAACCATTCTTAAGATTATATATGCAGGTCGCCAATAGGTATTGCAATCCCTTTTCTACCAGTCATAAGTTTGCCTGCTTTTCCAATGTTGTTCGGGAATTGTCTTAAATGTGTTGCCATTACATGGTTTATGATATTCTTCATTTATATCGTTAGTTTCTCTACACTCTATGAATTGATGCGTAAATGATCCAGTTCGTTCGATAGGTGCACAAGCATTAATTAAAATAGCCATAGTTAGTAGAAAAGAGTTATTCAATGTCATTTTTATCCTTTTAACAACATATTATTACAAATTAGATGTATAAGAATAAACCCACTATTTATCAGTTATTAAGAGTAACTGATTGTGGCTTATAGGGCGCTTTAGCATAAATTAGCAGTAAAAGAAAAGTATCACGACCATGTTAAGCAAAGGCAATAGCAGTAAGAAGTGAGTAAAGCAGTATATTTAATAAAAGTTATTTTGATAAAGTTA
>CAXGZT010000010.1:0-25124 GCA_964014335.1 uncultured Campylobacterales bacterium
GATTAGTTCACTCAAAAACTAAGTATACAATAGTATACAAAAAATATTAATACAATATTAACTAGAAGGTCAAATTAAGATATCTTAGTTGTCTACTAAGCAGTTAAAGAGGAATAGTATGAAACCCTTACATAAACAAGACCTGAAAGCCTTTCTAGAACGTTTTGATGATATGAGAGGGGGAGAAGTCGTCTCTCTGGAGATGGCTTCTCCTACTGCATTTAAAATAGCTCTTACAGTCCAGGACAAAAACCGTGCCTATGACTGGGTTAATCTGAACTTTGAACTAAGCGGTGTCAATGATGCCAAACTTTTGGATGACTCGGCATTGAAAGCGGTTGACATGGAAGAGGGCGTAAACATTCGTTTCACCGACGAAGGAATAGAAATCGGTCTGGGTGCTTCAGAGTATCTGGCTTCACCTCTGCGACTACGAGCAGAAACCTTAAAATACGAAGAGACAGACTTCGCTCTCTAAGGCATCGTCTCTTTTTAGATATATTTCTCTCTGCTTGGAAAAAGGCTCAGGCCGCCCGAATCCCTATGCCATGTATTATGCGACTTGATGAACCTTTGTCGAGCTCTGTTCAAGAGGGGAAAAATTAGATTTTTTGAGATAAACCATCAACATATGGCGCGCTTCTTTTGCGGTAATAAGACCATCATACAGGGCTGACTTGATCGCTGCTTCATTCAGGGGTTTGATCTTTTCACGAGTTGTCATTTCATATCTCCTTTTAGTTTCAGTCATTATCTATCCTTATGAACAATAATTCTTAGACAATTAAATGTGAATAATGTGGGATTCAGTAAACGCTATACCAGACACCTCTCATTATATGAATTATATTATTTGAATCGTTAGGGCTGCTACAGTAAAAAAAATGAGATGGTTTTTATAATAAAAAAAAGAGCAGACCTATGGAAATAGATCGCTGGTCTTCTACTGCTTAACAGGAAAAAATAGGAAAAAAATTGTTATTCCCGTAAACTGTAGCTTTGAGAATCTAAAAAAAGAAACTTAGAGAAAAGCGATATATATGATTTAAACGATAAATATAAAAAGTGTAAGAAAGTTTTAACCTCTGCCTATTGTTCCCATTATACACATTATCAAAAAAACTTTGGATAAGTTAAAGCAAAGTTTTGCTAAAATTTCAAAAATTTAAAGAAGTTGAATTTTCTTTAGAAAAAAATCAGCCACTCGCATGATGAGCCGCTATAAGATGTTCATTTAAAATACGAGTGCAGACTCTGGAGCTATTAATGCAAAACATCAGAAATATCGCTGTTATCGCGCACGTTGACCACGGTAAAACAACACTTGTTGACGGTCTATTGGAACAATCAGGAACATTCGGAGATCATGAGCAGCATGACGAAAGAGCAATGGATTCAAATGCTCTAGAAAAAGAGCGTGGTATCACGATTCTTTCAAAGAATACAGCTATCCGTTATAAAGATCACAAGATTAATATTATCGATACTCCGGGTCACGCCGACTTTGGTGGAGAAGTTGAACGTGTACTAAAAATGGTAGATGGTGTACTAGTACTTGTTGATGCTTATGAAGGTGTTATGCCTCAAACAAAATTCGTTGTTAAAAAGATGTTAGCACTTGGTAAAAAGCCAATCGTAGTTATTAACAAGATTGACAAACCTTCTGCTGAACCAGAACGTGTTGTTGATGAGATGTTTGACCTTTTTACTCAGATGGATGCAGATGATGATCAGCTTGACTTCCCAATCGTCTATGCAGCTGCTCGTGACGGTATAGCTAAAATGGATATGGCGGATGAAGATGGAAACTTTGAGTGTATCTTTGAAACTATCGTAAACGAAGTACCTTTACCAGATGGTTCTCCTGACAATCCGGCACAAGCTCAGGTTTTCACACTTGATTATGATAACTATGTAGGGAAAATCGGTATCTCACGTATCTTTAACGGACGTCTTAAAAAAGGTGATAACGTTAAACTTGCAAAAGCTGACGGCGAGATGGTAAACGGTAAGATCTCTAAACTTATCGGTTTCCACGGTCTTAACCGTATGGAGATCCAAGAAGCAGAAGCGGGTGATATCGTTGCAATCGCCGGTATGGAGACAGTTGATGTTGGTGATACGGTTTGTGATCCGGTTAACCCAGTTGCACTTGATCCTATGCACGTTGAAGAGCCAACGCTTACTGTTGTTTTCTCTGTAAATGACTCTCCTCTTGCCGGTCAGGAAGGTAAACACGTTACATCAAACAAGATCCGTGAGCGTCTTGAAGCTGAGATGACGACAAATGTTGCTATGAAGTTTGAAGCTGCTGGCGAAGGTCAGTTTAGAGTATCAGGTCGTGGTGAGCTTCAGATTACCGTACTTGCTGAGAACATGAGACGTGAAGGTTTCGAATTCGGCATCTCTCGTCCGGAAGTTATCGTTAAAGAGATTGAAGGTGTCAAATGTGAACCTTTCGAGCACCTGGTAATCGATGTCCCTGAAGAGCTTGGCGGTACGGTTATCGAGCGTCTTGGTAAGCGTAAGGCCGAGATGAAGTCTATGCTTCCAATGGGTGTCGGCTTCCAGCGTATTGAGTTTGAAATCCCTGCACGTGGTCTTATCGGATTCCGTGGTCAATTCTTGACAGATACTAAAGGCGAGGGTGTAATGAACCACTCTTTCATCGAATTCCGTCCATACTCTGGCTCAGTTGAATCTCGCCAATATGGTGCACTTATCTCTACGGAGAAGGGTGAAGCAATGGCATTCTCAATCTTCAACCTACAAGACCGCGGCGGTATGTTTATTAAGCCGCAAGACAAGGTATACGAAGGTATGATCATCGGTGAGCACTCACGCTCAAACGACCTATCTGTTAATCCTATTAAAGGTAAGGCTCAGTCAAACGTGCGTTCTTCAGGTGCAGACGAAGCGATCAAGCTTGTTCCGCCACGTGATATGAACCTTGAGAAAGCTTTGGAGTGGATCGAAGACGATGAGCTTCTTGAAGTTACTCCTGAGAGTGTACGTATTCGTAAACGTCTTCTTACGGAAAACGAACGTAAACGCGCTAGCCGCTAGAGAGTGTGTCTGGGCCCACGCTCAGGCAGTCACAGCATACCCTCAGCCACTCGAAACCCTTCTTTTCAATATCCTAAAGCCCTATAAAATCTATTATTGAACCTTTATTTGAATGGGCAAATATGCTCATACTGATAACCATTAGTGCAAAAAAAAGATCTTTAAGCATTAAACACCTTTCAGAAAGAACGGATATAATAATTTTAAACGCTTATAGTTAATAGATAACAAATAAACACTTTCACAATAAAGCTAAAGATTTTCTCTATAAATCCGTTTAATCTTATTCAATATATGGGATGTAAGCCTAAGAAGGTAAAAATTTATTATGAAACTAAAAGAGATACAATTAAAGAGTTCTTATTTAGACCTAGACTCGATATTTTATGATAGAACAACACCCGCACCCCTTAAGCAGGCTTACCTTATGAGCTTTAACGAAAAGGCCGCAAAGCTTATTGACTTGGATCCCGGCGAAGCAGAGACGGAAGAGTTTGTTGATTTTATCAACGGAAAAAATCTTCTTCAAGGTTCAGAACCCTTTTCCATGTGTTATGCGGGCCATCAGTTTGGTTACTTTGTGCCCCGTCTCGGTGACGGCCGCGCCATCAACCTCGGCGAGACGAAAGGATGGCACCTTCAGCTCAAGGGAGCAGGGCCGACACTCTATTCCCGCATGGGAGACGGTCGTGCCGTCACCCGTTCATCCATACGCGAGTATCTTATGTCCGAGGCCATGCACGCCCTCGGCGTCCCCACTACCCGAGCCCTGGCACTCATAGGCTCGGAGGAGGAAGTAGAAAGAGCGGGATGGGAAAAGGGTGCCATCGTACTGCGTATGTCGACTTCATGGATACGCTTTGGAAGTTTTGAGTATTTTTACTACGCCGACATGCACGACAAACTCGAACCCCTGGCTGATTATGTGATAGAAGAGAGTTTTCCACACCTTAAAGGCAGAGAGGATGCCTACTATCTGATGTATGAAGAGATCGTCAGAAAAACAGCCGGACTTCTGGCTCATTGGCAGGCCATAGGTTTTAATCACGGTGTTATGAACACGGATAATATGTCCATAGCTTCGCTGACCATAGATTATGGGCCGTATGCCTTTTTGGATTCCTATGATTTCAACTATGTCTGTAATCATACCGACCGAGAAGGGCGCTACTCCTTTGGCAATCAGCCTCCCGTCGCATATTGGAACCTCTCTATGCTGGCTCGAGCACTCTCGCCTATACTAAGTGTCGAACGAAGCGAAAAAGCCTTGGAGAATTTCGGGGATCATTTTACGGAAAAGTATATGAAACTTATGCGCGAAAAGCTTGGTCTTGAAACGGAAAAAGCAGAGGACCTAGGACTCATAAAACAGCTCTTAGAGGTCTTGGGTTCGCAGGGCGTAGACTATAGTGCATTCTTCAGGACTCTAAGCCATTATAACGGGGATAAAACAGAACTGTTAGGTATGTGCGACTCACAGGGAACGCTATCTGAATGGCTAGACGCCTACGACAAACGTCTCGAAGATGAAAAGGCTCAAAACAGGAACGAGAAAATGCTCGGAGTCAATCCAAAATATGTACTAAAGAACTATATTTTACAAGAAGCGATAGAAAAAGCCGAAAGCGGAGACAACTCCCTGGTCAATGAACTGCTCAAACTGGCTCAGAACCCTTTTGACGAACATCCGGAATTTGAAAGATATGCCAAGGCAACCCCCTCAAGCTACCAAAATCTTAGGCTATCATGTTCATCCTAGATGAACATATTATTGGCAGTAAAAAAGCTCTCTTTAAAACCCCAAACTCTTCTCTACATCCCAGCCATATACCGACAATCTATAGCTTGACTCTACTCCTGGACAACTCTAAATCCCCGGTACTCCAAGAGATCGACAATACCCTCTTTGCCGATCACATGACCCGAACCGACGACGACAAAATAATCTTTTTTGGTCTTTAAGAAGCCCTCTATCTTCTCTGCCATCTTATAGTTTCTTTTTGTAATAAGATCGGCGTATATCTCTTTTAGACTTGGGTCTTCCTCCAGCGGTATATTCATGATCTTATCAAAAGAGGCAGCATCACCCTCTTTCCATCCCTTAAACATCTCATCCAGTATGGGCTCTAGTTCATGCATAGACTCCAGCGTATACAATAAAAGTTTGTCCTGAAACGCGCTATCATCCTTGGAGAGGAGCGCCATCTGTTCCGCAGCCGTCTCAAGTTCTACAACCGATTTTTTTTCGGACCTTGCCCTGTCTAGAAAATACTTATCGATTCCCAGTTCGGGAGAATATCCCAGTCGCATCATCTCTGTTACGGTAAGCTGAAGCATCACTACCCATGGCCTCATCCCTTCCATTATCTGCAGGGAAATCCCCGCCTTGTCCGTATAGCTTTGCAGCGTCATATAGGTCTTGGGCGAGAGCTCTGATTTCAGGCTTTTTCCTCCGGAGTACATGCCGGATCTTAGCATCGTGTTCTGAATCGTTTCCATGGACGCTTTACTGGAGGGATCAACTTCCACGACAAGCACATCACTGTTCTTATAGGCTCTGGTGATGCTCCTTTTTAAAGGATAGAGTTCAGGCTTGGCCAAATGAATAGAGCCTAAAATATAAACGGTGCTATGTTTTGAACTGACTCTGTAGAGTAAACTTTTTGCTTCGCAGGAGAGCGCAAAAATAAGAAAAAGTGAAAAAATGTAACTATGTTTTTTAAGCATAATATGCCTTTAAAGCACCCTGTATGGGAATGTTTAATTTCGTGTTGTTAGTGTAACAAAAAAAAGTAAAAATTCTTTCTCTTTTAAAGATTAAAATAGGTCATACAAATGTATAATTTTTTGCAAATAACAAAGAGAACTTTGTTGAGAATTATCGAATGAAAGATATCGACTATGGATAGAAAAAAAATCTACAACCCCGAATCAAATGAACATGTAAACAACCGCAAGATATTCGGCGGAAACCCTACAGGTATATTTGAATTAAATAATATTAAATACCAATGGGCTTATAATCTTTGGGAGATGATGCTTAACAATACATGGTTCCCAAAAGAGGTCGATATGACCCGTGATGCCCTTGATTATAAGACATTGACCGGCACAGAAAAGCAGGCTTATGACAAGGCACTGGCACAGCTGATATTTATGGACTCGCTCCAGACCAACAACCTTATCGATAATGTCAACCCCTACGTCACTTCTCCGGAGATCAACCTTATCCTGGTGCGCCAATCTTTTGAAGAAGCGCTCCACTCCCAGTCTTATGCCGTTATGGTGGACTCGATCAGTCAAAACTCCGACGAGATCTATAATCTGTGGCGCTCGGATATGAAGCTCAAGCATAAAAACGATGCTATTGCTGCTGTCTTTACCGATCTAACAGAAAACCCGAGTGAAACGAACTTTCTAAAAGCCTGTTTTGCCAATCAGATCCTTGAAGGCATCTATTTCTACAGCGGTTTTGCCTACCTTTACACGCTTGCCCGTGCAGGGAAGATGCTGGGCTCTGCTCAGATGATCCGTTTTATCCAGCGCGACGAGGTAACCCACCTTACCCTCTTTCAAAATATTATCAACACTCTAAAACGTGAACGCCCTGATCTTTTTACGGATGAATTAAAAGATGAGGTCTATGCCATGTTCGAGAATGCGGTAGAGCTTGAAGTACAATGGGGTCAGTACATCACCCAGGGCCAGATACTGGGTCTGACGGATGACATCCTTGAGCAGTACATCAAATATCTGGCCGATGACAGGCTCTCTGCCGTCGGTTTCGAGAAGCTTTATAATGTCTCCCACCCTATCAAATGGGTGGACGATTTCTCCAAGTTTAACGATCAGAAGACAAACTTCTTCGAAGGAACCGTAGCAAACTACTCCAAGGGTTCTTTAGACTTTGACGATTTCTAGGAATCGCTCGGAGTTATGAAACGCTCACTGATCACCCTCCAGTTTTCAAGCACAAAAGAGTATCAGAAAAACCTTGACCTTTTAATCCGCCTGATCAAAGAGAGCCCGGACGAGTCCGTTATATTGGCCCCTGAAGTCTGTCTAACCGATTTTGACTATGATAACTTTGACGCTGCTGCCGACTTCTCTAAAACAGCCCTTGATGCGCTCCGCCCTCTGAGTCAAAAACGTATCATCGTACTGACCCTTGTTGAAAAGGACGAAAAGGGTAACTTTTTTAATGTCGCCAAGGTCCTGCATAAGGAATCGGTTCTATACGAGCAGGCCAAAAACAGGCTCTTCAAACTGGGTGACGAGCACAAATACTTTACGGCCGGCAAAGAGGGCCGCTTTCCCCTTTTTGAGATCGAAGGCATACGCTTTGGCCTTCTCATCTGCTTTGAGCTGCGTTTTAAACGGTATTGGCAGGACCTAGAGGGCGCGGACATCATCCTTGTACCCTCACGCTGGGGAAAAGTCAGAAGTGGGCACTTCAGCGTTCTCAGCCAGGCCTTGGCCATAATGAACCAGTGTTATGTGATGGCAGCGGATGCCTCAAACGAAGAGTGCACTTCCATGAGCGCGATTATATCCCCTTTTGGAAAAACAGAGCGTAACGGGAACAACTTTTGCTTGTCCGTTCCTTATAACAAGCAAGAGATACGCAAGATGCGTAGATACCTAGACGTAGGTATATAAATCCACTCCTTATTTTGATCTCCGCGATCGGCAAGAAGTACCGAAAGAAACTGAATGACAGAAAGAATGACAGCCATCAAGAACGCCAAACTGGCCGAAGATATTCATGCCAAGTTCTCACTTAGCGATGCGGTTAAAAAAGCGATTGCATCCACCAACAGGGAAGCCTTTGTACCTACCGGATTTCGCCATAACGCCTACAAACTCGATGCCCTTCCCATAGGGGCAAACCAGTGGATCTCATCGCCTCTTACCGTTGCCAAGATGACGGAATACCTCTACCCCCGGGGAGCAGACTCTGTCCTTGAGGTCGGCTGCGGAAGCGGTTATCAGGCCGCCGTGCTTTCAAAGCTCTTCAGACGGGTCTTCTCCATAGAGCGTATAGAACCCCTTATGCTCGAAGCCAAACGGCGTTTTAGAAACCTTCACCTCTCTAACATCCATACGCGCACCGATGACGGACAGATGGGCTGGGTTCAATACGCACCCTACGACAGGATCCTCTTCTCCGCTTCGGCGACGCATATCCCCCAAAAACTGATCGATCAGCTTGCCCCTGACGGGATACTCGTCGCTCCTATGGAAAAAGACGGAAAACAGGTCATAACACGCTTCACCAAGGTCGGTAACGCCCTGGAGGCGGAAGAGCTGGAGGAGTGCGTCTTCGTCCCTGTATTGGACGGAGTTCAAAAGTAGCCGCGGCGATTTTACGTAGCAAAAACTTTCAGGCGAAACCGAAAATAAGAACTTGGTAAAAAAATGTGCTTATTAAAGCTTTCACATTCAATTAGGAAAATGCTATGAAAAAAACAATTGGTCAAATCTGGGATGAGAAGTTCTCCCGTGAAGGGTATTTTTACGGTTTCGAGCCAAACGTCTTTATAGAGTCTAAAACAAGCTTGTTAGCCCCCGCCGGAAAGATCTTATGCCTGGGAGAAGGAGAAGGGCGCAATGCCGTTTATCTGGCCTCCAAAGGATATGATGTCACCGCTCTGGACGCCTCCCCCATCGGTATGACCAAGGCTCTTGCCATGGCAAAGGAGAAGGGCGTAAGTTTTCAAACCGAACTCCTGGATCTTGAGCAGTGGAATCCGGACGAGACGTATGATGCCGTGGTAACTTCTTATCTCCACCTTGAGGAGCCTCTGCGGACAAAAGCCTTTCAGCAGGCAGTCAGGACGTTAAAGTCTGGAGGATACTTCATTGGCGAGTTCTTCTCTATCAATCAGATACCGCGTGATAGCGGCGGACCCAAAAATCCGGAGCTTCTTTATACGCTAGCTTCCCTAGAGTCTATTTTTTCTACGAATGATTGCAAGATTATTTATCTTGCAGAGTGCGATGTCCCTCTGGATGAGGGAAGGGGACATCAGGGAGAGGCTCTTGTTGTTCGTGTGATCATACAAAGATCATGAACCCGGTATTTACGCATCGTTTTATCGTTAATGAGAAGCCCGAGAACTATATACGGCATGTGAACAACCTGCGCTATCTCGAATGGTTTATCGATGCTGCCACAGAACATGCCGAGTCTCTTGGATGGGGAATGGAAACCTGCAAAAGCATGGGTCTGGCCTGGGTTGCAAAATCGCATCAGATTGATTACATCACCCCCGCCTATCAGGGCGACGAGCTGATCATCAGAACATGGATAGAAAAAGTAAGTCCTACGCGGATAACACGCCGTTATGAATGCAAACGCGACGAACAAATCATTGCCACGGCCAGCACAGTTTGGGTCATTGTTGATTATACGAGCGCAAAAGCAAGAGCCCTGCCCAAAGCTTTGAAAAAAAAGTTTGACACTCATATATGGTCCAGCCGTACACAGAAAGCACAATCTTAACAAGGGTTATCACTAACCTAGCATTTGTGATACACTCTTGAACAGATAAACTCTAATCTCCCCCAGCAAAAAGAAAAGCATAACCAAAAAACATACTAAAAAATAATATTTTATAATATTTATTTATAAAAAATGAAAAAAACAGGGTAAAATACTTTTTAAGGAAAAAATATGTTTGGCTTACCCGTAACACGATTAAGAAAAACTGGTCTCTTTTTGCTGATACTTCTGTTTGTCCTGACAGGAATCAGCCATTTTAATAATCCAAATTTTTATGTTTCGATAATACCGCCATACCTGCCCCTGCGCTATGAACTCTCCTATATCAGCGGCTCTTTTGAGATTTTAGGTGCACTGGGTCTGGTTTTTTCACGGACACGACGTATAGCCGGATACGGCCTTATCATACTGCTTATACTCATCTTCCCGGCCAATATCCATATGGCCCTAAATCCGGAATACTATCCCGGATATTCGTCTCTGTATCTCTATCTTCGCCTACCTACTCAATTTCTGTTTATTGCCTGGGTCTACTGGGCTGCACTGCGTGTAAAAGCTATAGGCAGTGATGAGTTTTGAGCTTGAACTAAAATACGCCTGATAAAGGGTATAATTTCGAAAAACGTTTATGAAGTTTCTTTCATCATATGAGATAGGACGCTTCTGAATCAAAATAGCTCAGGCAGTCCCCCATGAAATCAATCCTTTTTATCTGTTTAGGCAATATCTGTCGTTCTCCTCTTGCCCAAGGCATCGCCGAAAAGATTATCCGCGATCAAAAGCTCAATATCAAAGTCGACTCCGCCGGTACTGGCGATTGGCATATCGGGGAGGCCCCTTGTGAAAACTCCGTCAGAGTCGCTGCCATAAACGGAGTCGACATCTCTGCTCAGCTGGCACGTCAGGTTCAAGCTGATGATTTTGCCGCTTTTGACCTTATCATTGCACTCGATCAAAGCAATCATGAAAACCTGAAGAAGATGGGGGCTGTAAACCCCATCAAGCTCGGTTATTTCGGCTATGATAATGAGGATGTACCCGACCCCTTCTTCTTTCCGGGATACGAAGGCTTTGAAAGGGTATATACTATGATAGAAACCTGCGTAACCCGGCTCTTGAAAGAAAAAACTGGACCCTAGAGTGTTCCCGCTTCTTACTGTCAAACATCAGCCTATAGACTCCTGCTCTCTCTAAAGAGTTTGCTAAGAGAGCATAAAATGGAATAGAAAATGCTTTCTCTCTTTACTACTACAGTAAAGGAGAAAGCATGGTCGGATTACCCTCAGAAAAAACCGATAACCCAAAGGGTCTCTTATCAAATCTATCGAGTCTCAAAGCCGAGACAAAAGATGATAAATTCTCACTTTTACTCAAATCCTTCTCTTTTGGAAAACCTGAAGATAAAGCCTTACCCGAAGGCCTTGAAAAACTTGGCTCCCTGCTTCAGTCAGATAAAAAAGTTTCGGGCACATCACCCCTGTCAAAACTGTTTGCCCTGGGACATGAAGAGCTTAAAGATGAAGAGCAGATTCAATCCGATATTCTAAAACTGCTTCCGGCTAAAGATTTCAAACAAAACCTTCAGCAGCTAATCGGTGAGGCCAAGAGCTATCTTAAGGAGCAGATCTCCCAAAAAACAGACCTTAAAGAGCTGCCAAAGAGCTTAGGCGGCCTGATCAAACTAGCCGAAAAGTCGGGTATAGACGTCCGCGCCATCAGTTTTGAATCCCTTCCGGACACAGCCTTTACAGAAGGGATCAATACAGGAAGAACAGCCCTCCAGACGCAAAACACACTTCCGCACTCTACGAGTCAGCTGGTCAAACCTGCCCTTACCGCCAAAGAGGAGAAAGAGGACTCTTTTTCCAGGCCTCTAAATTCCCTGCTCAACAGGGAAAATGCAGAGTTGACGGCACAAACTCCAAAAACAGCCGAGACAGGACTCTTCAATGCTTCGCTCAATACCCTCTTGCATGGTGAAAACGCTCAAGAAGAAGAACTGACCTCAAAGATCGAAGGTGAAAAAAGCGGCGAAAAGACTCAGCTGGTCCAACCAAGTAAGACAGAACAGCTCTCTGCCAAGATCGCGGAAGCCAAACAGCTGGTCCAGCATGTAGCCCAGAGTATGAAAGAGAGTGTTGAAAACTATAAACCGCCCTTTACCCGCATCAAGATGCAGTTGAATCCGCAGAAGTTCGGCGAGATGGATGTGACGCTGATACAGCGCGGAAACAATGTCCATATCAACATCAATGCCAACTCCACGGCCCTGACGGTAATGATGCAAAATGCACACGAGCTCAAGACCCAGCTCTCCGCCCAAGGTCTTAATGATGCCTCGATGAACTTCTCTTCCCATCAACAGCAACAAGGCGAACAGCAAAAACACGAGAATGCCCACCTCTCTTATGAAGAGTACCAGGAGTATGAAGAAGAGTTCACAGAAATAGCGACGGCTCTCGAGATCGTCGTTCCGAGATATATATAAAGGATCTATTATGGCCATTACCAACACGACCCCAGCCACATCAACTAACCTTATCGATACACCCGCCGGGACAAATCCAAACGGTATCCTCGGCAAAGACGATTTCTTGAAGCTTCTGCTTGTCGAACTGCAGTATCAAGACCCTACGGAGCCTATGGATTCTGAAAAAATTCTCTCTCAGACTTCTCAGTTGGCTACTCTCGAGTCGGCAGAAAACACCAACAAGTCTCTGGAGGCGCTCTCGGCCTCTTTGCTTTCTAGTTCGCAGTTCAGCACAGTATCCGCCATAGGAAAGATAGCCGATACGGGAAGCAACGGTATCCTATATGAAACAGGCGACACTCCGAATTTCGAGATCTATTTTCCTGAGGCTATCAGTGCCGGAAATGTCGAAATAAAAGACTCAAACGGTCAAACCCTTAAAACCATCCCTATCTCTCCCAACGACAAGGGGGTCTACTCCTTTGATTGGAACGGCATCAGCGATGGAGGCAATGCCGCCGATGCCGGTGTGTATTATATTGAAGCTTCCTATACCAATCCTGACGGCAAGAGTCTAAAAACACGGGCAGGAGCCTACCCGATCGAATCCGTACGTTTTGAGGATGGACAGAGTCTTTTAAAACTCGGTTCATCTTATGTTCCCTTCGACTCTATCGTCGAGATCTATCAGTAAGGAGGCATTATGATACAGTCTATCTATGCCGGAGTAAGCGGTCTGCAATCCTTTCAGACAGGTATCGATGTTTTGGCCAATAATATCGCAAACGTCAATACCGTCGGTTTCAAGGGCTCTACCGCAGAGTTTTCCAATCTGTTTTCACAGGCCGTCAACACCTCCGGAAATGCCGTGACCTCGATGCAGACCGGTTTGGGTGTTCAAGTCAATGCGAGCAATCTAGACCTGAGCGAAGGCTCATACTACCAAAGCGGGAATACGACTGACCTTGCCATTGTCGGTGATGACGGGTGGTTCGGGCTCACCGGACCGAATGAGGAAGAATTTTTTTCACGCGCGGGAAACTTCCGTTTTGACCCTTACAGCGCAGACGGCATTCAAACGGATCTGCGCCTGATCAACCCCGAAGGTTATCTCCTGACAGGCACTCTGGCCGATAATACCAACGGCGGTGTTCTCAGTCCCGTGGTTGAGTCTTTGGAGCTTGCCGATGTCAATTCACAAGAAGCCCTGAGCTTCCCGAGCGAACTCGCCTTTCCCCTTCAACCGACCACCCAGGCCGACTTTATTGGAAACATCGGTGTAGAGAATCTGCCGAAAGTCGTTTCTGCCACCGTCATCAGCCCCCAAGGCGAACGAAACAGTCTGCGATTAGCCTTTACTCAGGCCGCTACCCAACCGGCTACCGGTATTCGCTGGGATGTCACCGCGACAACGCAGACCGCCGACGGCTTAACCGTCTATGACACGCAAACGGGGGTAGTCGATTTTGACGGGGGCGGAAGTCTGATCAGCTCCACCCTGGGCACAATCGACAACAACGGTGCTCCCGTCACTGCGAATCTTGGTACCGGACTGAACGGAATAATCTCCAACAGCGGTCCTACGCTCACGACCTCGGGAACGGCCGATGGTATACTTGCCGGAGATCTCGTCGATTACTCCGTCAACAGAAACGGCGAGGTCATCTCGAACTTCACCAACGGAAAACAGAGTATCGTGGGAAAAGTCGCCATCTACCATTTTCAAAATGACCAGGGGCTTGAAGCTATCAGCGGAAACCGCTTTCGCGCCTCCGACAACAGCGGAGAGCCGATCTTTTACGCGCAAGAGAACGGAAGTCTGCTCTCCGGTACGCTTGAAAACTCAAATGTTACCCTCGAGACTGCTTTGACCGAACTCATTATCATGCAGCGCTCTTATGATGCTACGGCCAAGACCATTTCCACCAGCGACCAGATGCTTCAAAATGCACTTCAGATGGGTAGATAGAGAGGTTCTTTGAAGCTCTTCTCTTCAACACTCTTACCCATATAGACTCAAAAAACTTATATAATTTTATATCAATAATCTTTATGCTCTACATCTAAAGTTGGAACGCCCTTTGCTTATTATCATGACTAATCCATAAGAAGGATATTTTATGCTTAAGTCACTATTTTCAGGTGTGTCCGGTCTTCAGTCACACCAAATTGCAATGGATGTCGAATCAAACAACATCGCCAATGTCAATACTATCGGGTATAAATACTCTCGTGCCAATTTTTCCGACCTCTTAGCCCAGACCAACCAGATCGCCACGGCCCCCCAAGGCCAACTAGGCGGTAAAAATGCCGTTCAGATCGGTCTGGGTGCCAGCGTCGCTTCCGTAACCCGTATACACACCCAGGGGTCTATTCAAAACACCGATAAAAACACGGATATCGCTATCCAAGGGGATGGGTTTTACGTAGTCAGCCCGGATGGCGGGAACACCTATAAATATACCCGTTCGGGCGACTTCAAGTTTGATGCAAACGGAAACTTTGTTGACAACAACGGCTTCATCTCTCAAGGTTGGCTGCGTGACCCTGTCACAAACTTAGTCAACAACACGGCACCGATTCAAAACATCGTCATTCCGCCCGGACTTACGACCCCGGCCAATGCTACGGATATCATCAACCTTAAAGCAAATCTTAACTCGGGTTCAATCGTTACACAGTTCTCCCCTACCTTTGCGCTTGACAGTGACGGCACCAATACTGTTGCTGCAAACGAGGTTCCTGAAGATATGGGTGTACTCTTTGACTCTACCGGTCAGGCCTTTAATCTGCAGCCCGGACAGGGGATGTGGGTCGGATTTGAAGACGCTACGACTGCAAGTGCCCCAATTGGTGCCGGAAGCATAGGGTTTACTACCGGTCAGTTTGAGATCAACGGCACGAGTATCAACCTAACCGCAACACCAGTTACCAATACAGATGCCGACAATGCCCAAGCCATCATCGCTGCGATCAATGCCCAAACGGCAAATACAGGCGTGGTTGCCTCGCTTACTCCGGCTACAACTAACGAAATTACGCTTTCGAACAATAACCGTTTAGGTACTACTGCCGCAACAAAAAATATTGCTATCACGGGTACGGCTCTGGGGGCTTCTGGTTTCGGGGCTATTACCGTCACGACAGCCAATGAATACACTTACAATGCCGTTAGCGGCAGTATTTTAAACTATGACTTCAACACTACCGAAGATCTTCGCGCCTTATTCCAAGCAGATCTTGATGCCCTGGCCCTTGCTGCTGGGCCTGGAGTTGCGGCTGCGCAGGTTACTATCGGCGCAGACGGAAAACTGGCTATTGACAACTCCGACCCTCTTGGCATACCCCTCAATATCAGTGTTACCGGGTTAAGTTCAACGACCGTGCTTGAAAACAACTTTTTTGCACCGAACTTTCAGAGTCTTCAAGGAAGTCTGCAGACAGGTGTGGGACAGGTACGACGCTCTCAACCAACGAACGCCGCGACACACACCAGCAGTCTTGATGTCTTCGACTCCCTAGGATCAAAACACACGGTTGCCTTAGACTTTAGAAAGACGCAACAGACAACGGCTACGGGAGCCATCTGGGATTATACGATTACGGTACCGCAACCTGCGACTATTCTGGGAGCCACCGGAGTGAATACCAATGTTTTAACGGGAGGAACGGTAAGTTTTAACTCCGAAGGAGCTCTTGTAGGTGTTAACCCGGGCTCTTTTGATTTGATTCCCGGAAACGGATCGTCGTCTCCGCAGACGATCGACCTGGACTTTGGAACATTCAACGCTTTTGACGGTCTGACCTCTTTTGACGCTCCGTCGGCGACTTCGGGCCTTTCCCAAGATGGCTACACGGGAGGTGACCTTGTAGGTATCCGTATCGATCAAAGCGGTACGCTTATCGGATCCTTCTCTAACGGCCGTTCATTCGGTCTGGCTCAAGTTGCTATGGCAAAATTCGTCAATAACGAAGGTCTGGCTGCGGATGGCGGAAACGTATATCTGCAATCTGCCAACTCCGGCGATCCGATCATCGGTACGGCTGCGACGGGCGGGCGCGGATTCATCCAGTCCTCTGCACTCGAAGCATCAAACGTGGATCTATCGCGATCGTTGACTCAGCTGATCATTATCCAGCGCGGATATCAGGCCAACGGTAAGACGATCACTACCTCTGATCAGCTTCTCAATACGCTTATCAACCTCAAACAGTAGCTATTGGCCAGACTGCAAGCGCTTATGCGCTTACTCTCTCTACTGAAAACTTTAAATTTTTCCGAAGATCTCATGATAAAGCTGCATAGCGGATCGGTCAGACAGGCTGGCGATATAATCCGCTACGACCCTATGTTTTGAACGCAGCTCCAGCTGCAGGGCATAATATCTCGGCAGCATCTTCGGTTCATCCATCAAAGCCTCAAAGAGACCGTCGACCGCTCTCTTTCCCGCATACATCTTGCGGACGATCTCCTTATGCTGATACAGCTCCTGAAAGAGTATCTTTTTCAGCTTCTTTATCTTTGTCTCCAAACCCGCCTCAAACCCGATAGGAATGGCTTCAGAACTTGGGACGGAGGCACTCAAGACCTTGGAGTTGTCGACCTTCTCTTTTGAATGTTCCAAAAGAGAATAGACCAGATGGTTGATGAAATGCGAAGAGAAACGGTACCTGAACATCTCATCTTCATCTTCATGAATACCCTCATCGTAGACTTTATCCAGGACCTCTTGCGCCAGTTCGCTCTCTTTCAGGGTCTCAAAACTGATCAGACCCGAATGAATACCGTCATCGATATCATGGCTCATATAGGCGATCTCATCCGCTCTGTCCACTACCATGGCCTCTATAGAGGGATGTGTGTCAAGTCTAAAAAGCCTGTCTATCTCTTCCGGAAAAAAAGCTTTCTGATAGGGGTAGGAGTGTTTTAAAACCCCTTCCAGGGTCGCAAAGGAGAGATTAAGTCCGTTAAAACCTTTATAACGCTTCTCCAAAGAGGTCAGTACCCTGAACGACTGGAAATTATGCTCGAAACCGTTACTGTAACCCGCTTGTTTTAACTTCTCGTCAAGCTCGTCTCCGCCGACATGACCAAAAGGCGTATGTCCCAGGTCGTGGGCCAGGGCGATGGCTTCGGCCAGAGACTCCTGCAGACCCAACTGCGAGGAGATGGAACGCGCTATCTGAGAAACCTCTATGGAGTGCGTCAGCCGCGTCCTAAAAAAGTCGCCTTCCTGATTCAAAAAGACCTGCGTTTTATATTCTAACTTTCTGAAACTGCCTGAGTGAATGATCCTGTCCCTGTCTCTCGCGTAAGGCGATCTGAAATCATCAGATATACCAAAAAAACGTTCATCTGCTTGCATAATACTTCTTTCTATGGGATTTTCGGCTTTTTCAGGGCTGCCAGCGGGCTTAACAACTCTATCTCACCTTCCGTTACAAGCACCTTGGCTCCCTTTGTTAGCCTGCCCGCCGTGTTAGCTCTTATACGTAAGCCGCCGCGTCCGCTCATAAGTCCGTAGGCGCCTTTTTTCATGACTGCATTCATCCAGGTGCAGGGTGCACAATGCTCGAGACCTTCAAACTCGATACCATCCATAAAAAACCTCCTGCCTATCAGCTGGTTTAGGTTAATGCCCGAGATAACAATGTTTCGTCTAAACAGACGAGGCTTATAAGGAAGCTCCAGCTCTTGACATACCGCTTGCATTACCTCTTCGGAGATGAGGGTAAGCGGATATTTTGAAAACTCAAACCTGTCGCCTTTAATCCCCCGGTTCGGCTTCAAGTCAACATACTCCAGCTCATAAGTCGGTGCAGACCCGATATCAAACTTCTCCCGGGTAAAGTAGTGGTGTTCCGGCGAAGCATAAATGTGAGAGATATTCACATCTATTTTCATTGACGTATTTCCACCTTCTCAGCCCCTTTACACTTAAGGCATTCGCCTGAATCGTCTCTCCTGTGCCGACTTGCCTTTTCGGCCTCTTCTTCGCTGTAGGGACTACACTCGGTAGACACTTCACCCGGCTGAAGGCTGTCACACATGCTTCCCGTCAACCTGAAGCCCTCACAGCCCGTTAAAAAAAGAGATATACAAAAGATAAGGTACCGCATTATTCGAGTTCATAACCTCTATCTTCCAAACATTTTATACAGGCCGGTTCTAGTTGTGACTCTGAGGCCTCGGCAGCTTTCTTCTGATCATAATACTTACACTCTGTCAGATCTTTTTGAATCTGATGGGTAGAATGACCCTCCGGACAGATAAGGTCGTTAATCGTAGGCCTTTTGGAGTTACATCCGCTCAAGATCAAGAGTGTCAGTGCAAGAAATAGTATTTTCATTTTAATATCTTTCTATCATAGTTCATCTGTCTATATTATACCTCACATTCGCGGACTTGACTATGACTTGCCGGCAGTATAAGGAGTTTTGTAAGGAAGTCTGATATATAATTTTACCCATTAGACGGCAAAGGCTTATCAATGAAGCAGTATTTGGACTTATGCAACAGAATTATAAATTACGGTACCTGGATCACGAATGAACGTACGGGAAAACGCTGCCTGACGGTCATCAATGCTGATCTCCAGTATGAGGTCGGAGAAAACAAGTTTCCCATGATCACGACCCGCAAAAGTTATTTTAAGTCCGCTATTGCCGAATTCCTTGGTTATATTCGCGGTTATGACAATGCTGCCGATTTTCGTGCCCTGGGAACAAAGACCTGGGACGCGAATGCGAACCTGAACGAAGCCTGGTTAAACAATCCCCACCGCAAGGGAAAGGATGATATGGGCCGTGTTTACGGTGTTCAGGGGAGATCTTGGAAAACACCCGAGGGCAATACCATAGATCAGCTCAAAAAAGTTGTCGACAACCTGAAAAAAGGCCTTGATGACAGGGCAGAGATCATTACCTTCTATAACCCTGGCGAGTTTCATATGGGCTGTCTGCGTCCTTGCATGCATACCCATAACTTCTCTCTTGTCGGAGATACCCTTCACCTGACCTCGTATCAACGTTCATGCGACGTACCTCTGGGACTCAATTTTAATCAAATCCAGGTCTTTGTATTTTTGGCACTGATGGCGCGTATCACCGGAAAAAAAGCCGGAACTGCCTATCACAAGATCGTGAATGCCCATATCTATGAGGATCAGTTGGAGTTGATGCGTGACATCCAGCTAAAACGCGAACCCTTTGATTCTCCCCAGTTACACATCAACGATAAGATCACCTCTTTAGAAGATCTTGAGACATGGGTTAGCATGGATGATTTCACTGTTACCGGCTATCAGCACCATGACCCTATCGCTTACCCTTTTTCGGTTTAGGAGTTCACATGCATAAACCCATCATCTCTCTTATTGCCGCAATGGCTAACAACCGTGTTATAGGCAAAGAGAATCAAATGCCTTGGCACCTGCCCGCCGATCTGGGACACTTTAAAACCGTAACCATGGGAAAACCCGTCATCATGGGAAGAAAGACCTATGAGTCTATAGGCAGGCCTCTTCCCGGTAGAAAAAACATTGTTATAAGCCGTGATGAAAATTACAGACTCGAAGCTTGCGAAACCGCTGTCTCACTCGAAGAAGCCATGGCCCTCGTTGATGATGTCGAAGAGCTGATGATCATCGGCGGAGGATATCTCTATTCACAGACTATTCCCCAAGCCGACAGACTCTATCTTACCTTTATAGATCTGGATGTTGATGGGGATACGCACTTCCCCCCCTTCGAACAGCTAAAACTGAGAGAGGTCAAACGGGAAAAACACCTTAGAGATGAAAAAAACCCTTATGATTACGAATTCGTCGATTTTGTTGTTGATCGCGACTAAGAGCGACCCATTCTCCTTGCCTCGGGAGTAACTCAAACCTGATATGACCATAAAAAATTTTCAGAACCGTTTACACCTCTCTATGCAAATAGGTCTTTAATAGCTTTTTCGCTGTCGAACCCCTGAGCAACTTTCGCAATATACTGAATATACATCCCGGCATACTGTTTTGCTATCATCTCGATATCATCTACAACCCGCAGATGGGGTTCCACCAAAGATCTATAGAGATAAGAATCTTTATCAAGTTCACATATCAGATCCGAAGCTTGTGAAACGGTAAGGCCATAATGAATAAAAGACTCGAATAGAGCGTTTAAGGCAATAATATGATCCGCCGGTTTTAAGCTATTGTCCTCAGGTTTTAGGTTTTTATTATATATATAGTTTTTTTCTGCTGTGTCCAAGACCAAAACAATCTTTTCATACATAATCTTCTCCTTAGCGGGAATCATTACTCTAGCGTACAAAAGTAAACGATTGTATTTCAAAAAAATGTCGGTTTTGTGGAAATCGCTACGCTAGTTTTGCGAAGCTCCTCTCTTTGGTTCTCTGCCCAGCTTTACTCTTTGGGCGTGAGTGATCGCGACTGCCATTGCATCGGATATATCGAGGGGTTTTATCTCTTTTTTTATGCCCAAGAGACGCTGGACCATAAAGGCGACCTGCTCTTTTTGTGCCTTTCCCTTCCCCGTCAGCGCTTTTTTTACCTGCAGGGCCGTATATTCACTGAACTGTCCGAAATCTTGCAGAATCTTCAACATCATCGCCCCGCGAAATTGGGCAAGCTTTATCGTTGTTTTTGGATTATGTGCATAAAAGATATCTTCCATCGCGACTTCGTCAATATGATTGTTTTTAAAAATAAGGTCGAATCCCTCAACCATCTGTGGAATCTGAAACTGCAGCTCATCGGGTTTCATCTTAATAAGACCCGCCTCGACCAATTTCATACTGCTTCCTTCCAGTGAGATAATCGCATATCCTAGGTTTCTTGTACCCGGATCTATGCCTAAGATATTCACATCTCTCCTTCATCCCTCTGTAAAGGGTTTAATTCACATTTATTGCTCTCTTATTCACATATGTGAAAAACTTTTTATTCACAACTATCTACTTCGCTATTTTAGCAAATTATCCAGATTTTTTAGATATTATTCACAAAAGTTATTCACATATGAAAAAACAGAGGTTTTTATGACAATCGGGGAAACTATATTAGAACTTTTGAAACAGGAGATCAGTGAGGTTGAATATAAACGTTATATCAAACAGCTTAGTTTCTGTACAGAAGAGTCCAAAACAGATTATGCACTTTTTCTGGCTCCAAACCCGCTTATTGCTTCCTGGGTACGCACACGGTACAGTGAAAAAATTGCCCATCTCTTTGAGGTCAAAACAAGTGTCAAACCTCAGGTTGTATTTGAAATAAAGAACAGACGCAGTGTAAAACAGGCACATATGGAGATCTCCACATCCGTACCCCAGCACAGTGCCCATCAAAGCCTGCTGAATCCGGCTTATACCTTTGACAACTATGTTGTCGGATCTTCCAATCAGTTTGCCTTTTCAGCGGCACAATCCGTATCCGAAAAACCGGGCTCAGCCTATAACCCGCTCTTTATATACGGGGGTGTCGGTTTGGGCAAGACTCACCTTATGCAGGCTGTAGGAAACAGACTCCAGACTCAGGGCAAGTCGGTGATATACTCTTCCGTAGAACAGTTTGTAAATGACTTTACCCGTCATCTGCGCAATCAGACTATGGACCGGTTTAAAGACAAGTACCGTAAATGTGATGTCTTGATGATCGATGATGTCCAGTTTTTGTCCGGTAAAAATCAGACCCAAGAAGAGTTTTTCCATACTTTTGAAACCCTAAGAAGTGAAAACAAACAGATCATCTTGACCTCCGACAAACACCCTAAACAGATCGCCGGCCTGGAAGACAGATTGAAAAGCCGGTTTGAATGGGGGCTGATCGTAGACATCCAGCCGCCCGAACTTGAAACAAAAATCGCTATTATCAACAAAAAATGTGAGATCAACCGTGTCGATATCTCAAAAGATATTATCGATTACATAGCCACCATCATAGACAATAATGCCCGTGAGATCGAAGGCATACTCTCCAAGCTTCACGCCTATGCAAAACTGATGAACCAAGAGATCACTCTGGAGTTTACAAAAAATGTTCTCAAAGAGCAGCTCAAAGAGAGACGCGAAAACATAACCATCGAGCATATTGTCAAGTTTGTATCAAAAGAGCTTAACGTCAAACCCAGTGAGATTCGTTCAAAAAGCAGAAGCAAGAACATCGTCTATGCCCGTCGTGTTTCTATCTATCTCGCCCGTTCACTTACTCAAAACACCATGCCTCAACTCGCCCAGTATTTTGGAATGAAAGACCATACTACTATCTCACATACGATGAAAAAGATCAATGAACTTCTCAAGTCAGATGAGAACTTCAAGGTCAAGATTGATGAATTGAACAACAAGATTTCTGCCGGAGAAGCTGTGTAAAACACTCCTCATCCAATGCTTCTGAATAAAGGAAAACAGAGGAAATTAATATCTTCTTTTAATACGACTAAAAAAAAGATATAATTTCTTAGGTGAACAGATGTGAATAACTTTTTTAAAGTGTTCACATCTGTACAAATGCGTTAGTTAGGGCTTTGAAGCTGTTTTTCACATATTCATTCCTCCTACTACTAACTACTATAATTATATAAATAAAATAGGAAATTCTAAATGAAGATTTCAATTGCCAAGACTGTACTAGAAAACATCCTTATCCATTCACAAGCTTTTCTTGAAAAAAAAGATACCTCTCAAATCACTTCCCATATCTTTCTAGAAACACATGCAGGTAAACTTCTTGTAAAAGCTACCGATTACGAAATAGGATTAAAGGTTGAAACCGATCAGGTAGAGACACTGGCTCCAGGTTCTATAACAGCCAATGGTAAAAAACTACTTGATATTATTCGTATTTTAAAAGATGATCAAATCATTTTAGAGAATATCGGTGAAATGCTGCATATTCAGCAAAAACAGTCAAACTTCAAACTTCCTACCTTTAACGCAAACGAATTTCCCGAATTTCCAAATGAAGAGTCAAAACCTAAAATCAATCTGGATTCTCAAAAACTGATCAGTTCCCTTAAAAAAATCACTCCTGCAATTGACAACAATAACCCTAAATTTGAATTAAACGGTGCACTGATAGATATATCAACGGATAGAATATCTATAGTCTCGACAGATACAAGGCGTTTAGCTCTCGTAGAAATTGAAAACAGTTCTAATGAAGAACTTTCTCTCATCATCCCGAAAAAAGCAATCATAGAGATACAAAAACTTTTCTTCAGTGCCATAGAGATCTATTATGACAATACCCACCTGATTATCAAATCAGAACAATATACTTTTTTTACAAAACTGATTAACGGCAAGTTTCCCGACTTTACCCGCATCATTCCAAAAGAGACCGCTTATAACCTCTCTCTACCAAAAGCAATGATGATAGATGCCATTAAACAGATTACCATTATCTCCAATGATCTAAAGATTACTTTTGAAAATAACCTTATTACCTTTGAAAGTCTGAGTGAAGACAATATCGAAGCAAAAACACAGATCTCCTATAACACGCCGTTCAATGAACAATTTGTTTTGGCCATAAATAGTAAATATATATTAGACTTTTTATCTCAAATCAACACAAATGAGTTTAAGATGGGTCTTAATGAGTCAAATCTTCCTTTCCTAGTCTCTTCTGAAGATTTTAAAACGATTGTTATGCCAATCGTTATATAAATAAATTATAATTATATTTATTAGGATACAGAACATTAGATCTTTTTATTCGCCTGTATAGGTGAGTAAAAGTATCACTCTTCAATTTTTGCCCACTTATCTGTCACTTAAACAAAACTTTTATATCAAATTGGGTAGAATAGAACCAATTATGTCTAAGAAATAGACAAACCCTTTATAGGAAGCAATATGGAACAAAATTACGGCGCTAGTAATATTAAGGTCCTTAAAGGACTAGAAGCAGTACGTAAACGTCCCGGTATGTATATCGGCGACACGGGTAATAAAGGTCTGCACCATCTTATATACGAAGTAATCGATAACTCTATCGATGAAGCGATGGCGGGATATTGTGATACGATCTCCGTAACATTGACAAAATCCGGGACAGCCATAATTTCGGACAACGGTCGCGGGATTCCGACTGATATGCACCCGACAGAAGGTGTTTCTGCAGCGACGGTAGTACTGACTGTACTTCACGCCGGCGGTAAGTTTGATAAAGATACATACAAGGTATCCGGCGGTCTTCACGGTGTCGGTATCTCCGTAGTAAATGCACTCTCTTCTGACCTGAAGATGACGATTAACCGTGGCGGTGAAGTATTCGAGCAAGAGTTTAAGGAGGGTATTCCTCAAGAGGCTTTGGCAGTAACAGGTAAGACACGTAAAACAGGTACGACTATCGAGTTTTTCCCTGATCCTACAATTTTTGACGAGATTATTTTTGATTATGAGTACTTGGCACGCCGTTTTAAAGAGCTTGCCTATCTCAATCCGAAGATCACGATCAAGTTTAAAGATGAACGTACTAATGAGGACAATACCTACCATTTTGAAGGCGGTATCACCCAGTATGTAGAAGATATGAATAAAAAAGAGGCGATAACCAAGGCCATCTATTTTTCAGACCGTCTGGAAGATATAGAAGTGGATATCGCTCTTATCTATTGTGACGGATATGATGAAAAAGTCTACTCTTTTGTAAATAATATCCGTACACCAAACGGCGGTACGCATGAGACAGGTTTTAGAATGGCTCTCTCACGCGTTGTTTCCAACTACAATACAAAAAACGGCGCCGCCAAAGAGAAGGATGTCAAGATCTCGGGTGACGATGTAAAAGAGGGCCTTATCTGTATCGTCTCCGCCCGTGTACCTGAGCCGCAGTTCGAGGGTCAAACAAAGGGCAAGCTTGGGAATGCCTATGTACGACCCTTGGTGCAAAAACTCTCAAATGATTTTTTAGCCAAGTATTTTGAAGAGAACCCTATTGAAGCGAAGGCCATTGTCCAAAAAGCATTGATGGCCGCACGCGGCCGTGAAGCGGCTAAAAAAGCGCGTGAACTGACCCGTAGAAAAGATGCGATGACGGTGGGGACACTTCCGGGTAAACTGGCGGACTG
>CAXGZT010000011.1:0-24887 GCA_964014335.1 uncultured Campylobacterales bacterium
GATCAATGTGGGTCTCGTGGGCTCGGAGATGTGTATAAGAGACAGGTATTCACTCAGGTAGGTGCCGCCCAGGATTCCCAACGGAACGCCGAAAGCAGTGGCTATACCGACTAAAATAATCTGACCGATAAGGGCGTGTTTAAGCCCGCTCTCTTCATATCCGGGGGGTGCCCCCTCAAAGATAAAGATATTCCAGTTGATGGCGTCGATGCCGTTTATCACCAGGATAGTCAGGATCCACAAAAGAAACCCTATCCCGACAGCGGCTGAAAGGGTAGAGAGAAGCATCACCAGCCTGTTGATGACAATACGTTTTTCGGTGTGCGTCATTGAGCCCTCTTTCCGCGTTTTAAAAAGGCAAACTTCGCAAAGGAGATAATGGCGAAAGAGATGATAAAAAGGACCAGAGCCAAGAAGAAGAGGCTTGAGAAATAGAGCTCCTCGTCGGCTTCGGTAAACTCGTTTGCCAGGGCGACAGGAATAGAGGTCGCCGGGTCCGTGATAAGGGAAGGTATCTTATGCACGTTCCCCATGACAAAGGTTACGGCCATCGTCTCTCCTATAGCACGTCCAAGCGCCAGGATAGCCGCTCCGATGATACCGGCCTTTGCGTAAGGAATAACGATGTCTTTTATGACGTCCCATTTGGTTCCGCCAAGAGCGTATGCGGACTCTTTGAGGATATCGGGAGTCGTGTTCATTGCGTCACGGGTAACGGCTGCCATGAAAGGAAGGACCATGATGGCCAGGACTATACCCGCTGTTAAAAGCCCGATGCCAAGACCGCCGAAGAGATCACGGATGATGGGTACAAAATAAAAAAGTCCCCACATCCCGTAGATAACGGAAGGGATAGCGGCGAGAAGCTCTATAGAGACGCCCACAGGTGTCTTCAGTCTGCCCGGAGCGATCTCGCTTAGGAATATGGCTACCCCGATAGCAATGGGCACAGCCAGAAACATAGCCAAGGCGGTTGACATGATGGAGCCGATAATGGCGGGAAAGGCGCCGAACCTTTCAAGGTTGGGTGCCCATTTGCTGTTGACAAGAAATTCAAAACCGAAGGCATCCATGGCAGGCTTCGCCTCTTGAAACAAGATTCCGAAAATGGCACCTGTGACGAGCAGGGTCAGCAGGGCGATAGAGAGTGTCGATAGGTGGAAGAATCTGTCTATAAGCTTTGTCATTTTTTTTCTTAAGTTATACTCTATAATGAGGCATTGTTTTGATTTTGAGAGTGTATTGAAAAGTTGTTACGAGGAGGTTACTTGTGAGGCAATAAGCTCTTTTATTGAGCCTAAAACTTGAAGTCTAGGCTTTTATACTCTGGAGGTCAAAGGCGAAGATAGAGCCTTCCCCCTCTTTGCTCTCTATGTTAAGTGCCGAACCGTGAAGTTTTAAGACATAGGTCACGATAGCAAGGCCCAGCCCCATAGAGTTGTCCCAGGTGTTTTTTTGCACCCTGTAAAACTTCGAGGTGATTTTGTCCAGTTCCTTCTCGGCGATGCCCAGCCCCTTGTCGATTACCATAAGCCTGTTGTCGATGATGGAAACGGTGACATCTTCCTGAGAGTATTTCATCGCATTGTCGATGAGGTTGATGAGCACAGTCTCTATCATCGTCTTGTCAGCTTTTACCTCGTAGGGTTCACCCGAAAAGTTGATCTCTCTGTCAGGATATTTCTTGCCAAGATTCATGATGACGTCTTGAGCGAGCTCGGCAAGGTCGAAATTACTGGGCCTTGCCTTAAGGTCCTGGTTTTCCAGCTTGACGGATAGGGAGAGCCTGTCGATCATAGAGGTCATCTTTTTGCTGTTTTGCATGATCTTATCCAGGAATCGCTGACGGATCTTGCTGTTGGCATCGGGGTCGTCGATAAGGGTTTCGGCATAGCCCTGGATGGATGCGATAGGGTTTTTGAACTCGTGGCTTATGGCAGAGAGGATATCATTTCTTTGTTTGTTGATGAGTCTCAGTCTGGCGGTGTATTTACGTTTTTGCTTATCCCTGTTGTTGAGTTTTTTGGCCAGGTTCTTAAGGGTCAGGGCGATATATAAAAATTCGGAAAAAAACTCGGGCTTTATTATGGCCTTATAGTTTTTGTCAGATACTTCCCGGAGATAGTTTGTGATCTGCTGTATATCGTGACGGATCTTTTTGCTGATCTTGTAAGCGACAAGGAGGCCGATGAAGATGAAGAGCGAGAAGACGAGGGCCAGACGCGACCACAGCGTATAGAACTCTTCCATGACAGCTTCCAGACTCACGGCAAGACGCAGAAATATAGGTCTCTCCTTATGCAGTACGGCCTTGGCCACGTATAAGAAGTCCGTTTTTATGGTGTGTGAATAACGGGTGATAAAACCGTACTCGTTCTCAGCCGCATCCATGATCTCGGGTCTTCCCCGGTGATTGTCCATGCCGACCCTATCTTTGTCCGATTCGGCAAGTACGACTCCGGCGTCATCAATGACCGTTACCCTGAAACCGCTGCTGTTGCTGATGTCGGTGGAAAAAAGTTCGAGGTCATTGACATACGGAAGCTGCATCTGAAGGAGAGAGATATGTTTTTGAAGCTGCAGTTTGTTGTCATTTATAATCGTGTTTTTAATGCTCAAGTAGGCAACAAACGATGAGGTCAAGAGAGTACCTGCGAATATAGCTAGAAAATTTAGAAAAAATATCTGGTGGAGTTTTAGCACAGAGTATAGCCTACGCCGCGGACAGTCTTGATGTACTCTTTCACTTTGTCCGGATCGATCTTGTCTTTAAGCCGGTTGATGGCGACATTGACAGTCTTGTCTTGATATATCTCGTCCCCGCCCCAGACATTTTCAAGTAGAAAGTCTCTGTCGAGGACAATATTCTGATTCTTAATAAGGGTAAGAAGCAGATCAAACTCAAGCTTGGAGAGTTCAACATTTAGTTCCCCGGCCCTGACCTCTCTCGTCTGCGGGTTCATGGTGATATCACGGTAAGAGATGTTCTCTTGATTGAAGCCCGCCTTTGTACGTTTAAGCACCGCCTTAATGCGCATTGAGACCTCTTTCGGGCTGAAAGGTTTGGTGATGTAATCATCTGCCCCGCGGTCAAATCCCTCTTCGATGTCGCTGTCCTTGTTTTTGGCGCTGAGATAGATAACGGGAGTCTGGATGCCTTTTCGCCGGAGCTCTTCGACAAACTCGCTTCCTTCTACATTGGGAAGGTTTCTGTCCATAAGAAAGAGGTCTATAGGCTCTTCTTCAAGCAGCTGCACGATCGTGCTGGTATTGAGAAGTCCGATGGTCTCGTAGCCCTCTTTTTGAAGGTTGTACTCCAAGAGTTCTAATATATCTTCTTCATCCTCAACAATTGCTATCAGTGCTTTTGACATCTTTTTCCCTTGGAAACATTTGAGGCCGCTCTTAGTAACTCTGGATCGAGCCGCCCTCTTTAGAGTAGAGCATCAGCTTCGCAATATTAACCGCATGGTCGGATGCGCGTTCAAGTTTTCGAAGCGTGCTTAGAACCCTCACATATTCAATGGAGAGTTCACCTTCTATAATTATACGTGAAAGTATCTCTTTTTCCAATATAGAATGAAAATCATCGCACTTACTCTCTTCAACCATAACGGAACGATACAGATCCTCATAATCACACTCGTCATGATCATTGAAACAGTCCACGATAAACTGCAAGGCGGCAATAGAACTGCTATGGAGTTTGATGATGATTTCGCTTATACCCTCGAGGCTGCACTCACCTTCACAGTGTGCTTTCATGCGGCGGGCATATTTTTTTGCCCCCTCTCCGATTCGGATAAGCTCATTCGTCATCTTTAAATAGCTGATCAGCAGACGAAGCTCCTGCGCCTCCGGGCCAAAGAGAGCAAAGGTCTTGACGATCTCGTTATCGATGGCATTGGCTTCTTGCTCTATCGTTTTGAGTATCGTTTTGACCGCGTCGAACTGTTCTGTACTTCTTGTCTTGTAGGCTTCGAGAGCGGTGGTATGGGCTTCGACAATTTCAGAGATCAGCTTGGCCAGCATCTTTTGAATGTGGTTGATTTGGTTTTCGTAAGGCGGAAGCATCATGCTCCTTTGTGTTTACTAAAGATTCCAGATATTGTAAAGAAAGATTTTCTTCGAGTTGCGACATGATAAAAGAGCTTCATAACAAGAAGATTACAGACGAAAAGAGCATTGTAACCCTTATGTTATACATTTTTTCTATACTTTCTTTATTAAATGTCAAGGACAAGTAAATGGATAAGATCGCAAGGGGAGTGTTGATTGCACTGGTAGCAGCGACAAGCATGATGGGGGCCAAGATCAGCGGAGCAGGTGCGTCTTTTCCGGCTCCACTGTATTATGACTGGGCCTATCAATATCAAAAAGAGACAAAAAACCGCGTCAACTACCAGTCGATCGGTTCGGGCGGAGGAATCAAGCAGATCTCCAATCGTGTTGTCAACTTCGGTGCATCGGATAAACCGCTTAAGACAAAAAAATTGGCTAAAAAAAGACTCATACAGTTTCCCGCAGTTATCGGCTCGATCGTCATAGTCTTCAACGTACCGGGGATCAAAGACGAGCAGCTAAAACTTAAAAACTCTGTAGTAGCCGATATCTTTGCAGGTAAGATAAGGAAATGGAATGATCCGGCTATCCTGGCAGACAATGCCGGTCTGGCTCTTCCGGATGAGAAGATCATCGTATGCCACCGTTCAGACGGATCGGGTACGACATATAACTTTAGCTATTATCTGACTAAAGCGAGTGAAAACTGGAGAAACAACTTCGGTGCGGGCAAGGCAATAGACTGGGCATCGGGGATCGGCGGAAAAGGAAATGAGGGCGTGGCATCTTTGGTCAAACAGACTCCTTTTGCGATCGGCTATATCGAAAATGCCTACAAAGAGAGAAACAAGCTCACGGCCGCAACACTTCAAACGGCGAGCGGGAAATGGGTAAGCGCCAGAGAAGAAAACTTCAAGGCTGCAGCAAAATATGCCTCATGGACAAAAGCAGACAACTTTTACGCGATTTTGGCACTTCAGCCCGGCGATACCTCATACCCTATCGTAGCAGCAAGCTTTATACTTCTTCCCGCTGAGATAGCAGAGACGAACAAGGACGTCATCGCCTTTTACGATTACGCTTTCAAAAAGGGTGATGCGGCCGCGAAGAAACTGGGTTATATCCCTCTTCCCGAAGAGACCAAAAAACTGATCCGCTCTTACTGGGCAGACAAGGGTCTTTAAGCAGCTTACTCTCTGCTTCCTTCGGAAAGGATTCCTAAGACCTTTTATCTGCTATAATCTTTCAACATAGTATGGAGGTCGATCAGATGAAGGAAGAAGAACTACTCAGGATCTATCTGGAGAGATTGGAAAAACTCTCCCTGGAGAGACTGCATGAACGGAATATCTCCGCTCTGCAGGCAATAAAAGAGGCACTTAACTACCTAGAGGGAGAGATGAGAGGATACTGAAGCTCCTCTCTTCTTCTGCGCTTAGGAGGACAAAAAGAGGTTGGCTTAGCTCTTTTTTTCAGCATCCGTGTTATACTGTGAAGGCAAAGTAGAGTATAGACAAACAACTCCTTTGAGTCCTCTGTGACTCGGAAGGAGTCCTGAAGGAGCTCAAATGGCAAACAATCCGGCAGTGACATTAATGCAGTTGGAACAGGCACTCAACAACCTGCAAAACACCATGGTAGACGAAGAGGGCAAGTTGGCCCTGGATGAGAATTTCCTGAAGGTCTTTGATGAACTTATGGAAAAACTGGCCGAGACCAGAGAGATAGCAGAGGAGATACGAAGACAAAAATAAGTTTTTTTGTTTACGGCGAAAGATTTCCGTACATAGATGCAGTGTAGAGGATGTTATGGATACTTTAGAGGACAAAACAGTACTCCCGGGTTCGGAGGGTGAACATGAGATGCAAAGAGCCCTGCGGACGGAGGCGAAGGCAAACGATTTTTATCAGAGGCAGATGCGGGAATTACTGGCCCCCTCTATGCAGAAGTTCATACAAAAACAGGAGATGGTCTTTATCTCGACGTCTGATGCAAAGGGTGAATGCGACTGCTCTTTTCGCAGCGGCCAGGCAGGTTTTGTCCTTGTCCTTGATGATAAGACCTTGGCATATGCCGAGTGCAGGGGAAACGGCGTGATGGCCTCCATGGGAAACATCCATGAAAACGCCCATATCGGGATGCTTTTCATTGACTTTTTAGAAGATAAGGTAGGTCTTCATGTCAATGGAAAGGCAAGGATTATGGACAAAGAGGAGTTTTCGCAATATAATGAAAACCACCCGATCCAAAAACCGGAAGAGATCAGCCCCTCTTGCGGAGAGAAAATCGTCTCTTGGATAGTGATAGAAGTTGAAGAGGCTTATATCCACTGTTCGAAAAATATTCCGCTTTTACAGAAAAGCAAAATCCCCTCTGATACCGCTAAGCAACGTCCCGTTGACTACTTCAAGCTCCAATGACTTCCCATAAGAGCGGTTATGATTTTATAAATAACATCGGCAACTTTTCTTTAAACCTGGTAGTCAACATTATAATTTATTAATATGGATTGTGTTTAAGTGCGTACGGCATATAATATGCGATATCTCTTCAGGAGTCAGGAGTTTTCTGGTTTCATATCAAGGGGGTGAAGCATGGAAATAACGCTTAATCATACGATTGTTTTTTCAAAAGACAATGTCGAATCGGCAAAGTTTTATGAAAGAATATTCGGTTTTGAGTTCGTCAGGGTATGGGGACATTTTGCAGTCGTCAAAGTGAACTCCACGTTGACATTGGATTTTCAGACGAAAGAAAAATTTTCGTTTATGCATTATGCCTTTAAGGTAAGTCAGCAGCAGTTCACGGAAATACTTGAGCGTATAAAAAGGGAGAATATCTCTTTTGGCAGCGGACCCTATTCTTTGGATGATGGAGAAGTCAATCATAATGACGGGGGTCTTGGACTCTATTTCAAAGATCCAAACGGGCACGTGCTGGAGATATTGACAAAAGATTATGTCCTGGACTGAGCGAAAGCGTAGTATTATGTTAAAGCTATAGAGGAAAGAGATGAAAAGATGTGACTGGTCCACGCATGATGACATCAACGTTGAATATCATGATAAGGAGTGGGGTGTACCTGTCCGCGATGACAGAAAGCTGTTCGAAATGCTGATCCTCGAAGGGACTCAAGCCGGTTTAAGCTGGAGCACCGTTCTCAAGAGAAGGGAGGAGTATCGAAAAGCATATGACGATTTTGACCCGATTAAAATGGGGAGATGGGGTTCGGGAAAAATAGAGGAGCTGATGAGGAACCCAGCAATCATACGAAACAGGCTGAAGATAAACGCGGCACGATCCAACGCACAAGCCTATTCCAAAGTGACTAAAGAGTATGGTAGTTTCAGCCGTTTTATCTGGTCCTTCGTCAAGGGTGTACCCATGCATAACTCATGGAAATCATCCGACGAAATTCCGGTATCGACCGATGAGTCCGAAAGAATGAGCAAAGCGTTAAAAAAGTATGGGTTTAAATTCGCCGGTCCGACGATCTGCTATGCCTTTATGCAAGCTGTCGGAATGGTCAATGACCATGTTGTGACCTGTTTTAGATATAAAGAGATAAAAAACCTGGCTGGAGGAAAAGTAGTCATCGGCACGGAGAATAAGAGCACAGAGGGATAAAGAGATGGAAAACACTTTTTGGACAGTCATTGCTGCTAGCTCTTTTGCAGCCCTTGTGACCTCAATGGGCATATATACGATTCGTAACTTTGTCGGTTGGGGAGAGCGTAATACGACATATTTTATCTGTTTTGCAGCGGGAGTACTGATCTCTGCCTCCTTTCTTCATATTATTCCAAAGTCCTTCTCGATGAACCCCGATGCACCGGTTTATCTTCTGGTCGGTTTTTTCGGTTTGCACCTGTTCAATCGTTTTATTACGGCCTTTGTATGTCAAAAAGATCCCGTAAAAGAGCAGTATGGAATCGGACTTATACCAATGATCGGTATCGGTTTCCATTCGTTTATAGACGGGTTTGTCTATTCTATCGCTTTTACTGCGAGTGTTTTTACCGGATTCCTTGCAACTACGGGTATGATACTGCACGAATTTCCCGAAGGTATAATCACCTATCTGTTACTGTTGAAAGGCGGTTTCAGCGAGCGAAAGGCCATGCTTCTGGCTTTTTTTGCAGCGGCATTGAGTACTCCGCTTGGCACGCTCATCTCCTATCCGGTGATAAGTAGAGTCGATGAAAGAGTGCTCGGAATCTTATTGTCATTGTCGGCGGGTGCCTTGATTTATGTAGGTGCGACACACCTTTTGCCTAAAGCGGAACAAGAACAGAAAAAATACAGTATTGTTGCCTTGGGCGGCGGTATCGTGGTGGCCTTTATAATTGTTTTGTCGAAGGCCTAGTTATGTGAATAGACCGGACAGTTGCCTTGTTGAAAGTGGGGATAGAGGTATGAAAGTAGAGATCATAAAATCCGATATAACAGAGCTCCGAGTCGATGCCATCGTCAATGCGGCAAACAGTTCGCTTCTTGGCGGGGGCGGTGTCGACGGCGCAATTCACAGAGCGGCAGGTGCAGGACTGTTGGAGGAGTGCCGTAGCTTGAACGGGTGCGAGACAGGTTTTGCCAAGCTGACAAAGGGCTATGACCTGCTGGCAAGGTATATTATCCATGCAGTTGGTCCGGTCTGGTACGGCGGAGATAGAAATGAAGAGGCATTGTTGGCCTCGTGCTACCGGGAGTGTATAAGGATAGCCGATGAGAAGAAGATAAGATCGATCGCCTTTGCGGCGATCAGCTGTGGCGTGTATGGCTTTCCCATCCAAAAAGCATGTGATATTGCGGTAGGTGAGGTGTTAAGCGCAGCTAAAAACACGACAATCAAGCATGTCATATTTTCATGCTTTAATGAGAGGGTCGAGAGTGCCCTGCAAAAGAGCCTCTCAAACTTCCAAAGGGATTCATCTCCCTAAGGATAGCCTATAGAGTGAATTCGGTCACCCAGAGGTCATGGAGGTTGCAAAAACTTAGGGCAAAGAGCTCTTTATGTTTGCCTTTGATCTCGAAAGTAGAGATGGCTTTTTTATCGCTGGGAAAAAATACGTTTTCGCCAAGTACCTCGCCCGTATCTGAGAGAAGAGAGTGCTTGACGATATAGTGCGTTTCCGACATCCCGTGTTTAGTCTCCATGGTCACCTTGTCGCCTTCTATTGTGATAACAGGGGCATGACTTCCCTCTTTGCCTTCCCATCTGCCGGGATTGCTTTTTGAGTATGCAAAGATATTCGCTTTTGTGTTCTCGGCAGCAGATGCCGGCAAAACGCCTGCAGTAAGCATGCCTGCGGAAACGGCTAGTGACGATTTCATAAAATCTCTACGGTTTTTCATTGTGGTCCTTTTTAATGTTGAGCTACAACAGTGCTTCAAAGTAAAGATATATTAAATATCTTATTACAGTAAGTATAGCGTGTAAAAATCAAGATATGATGAAAAATGAGGTTTAGCTGGCCCGTACCCCTATTTTTATCCCTTAAGCTTCGACGCCAGGGCCTAGACTCAGAAGTTTCGAGTATAATATCTTTATGTTTGACCTGCCGATTTCCAAGATCCTTCCGCGATTGAAAAAAGAGCTTTCCTCTCGTAACCGTCTTGTCCTGCAGGCACCTCCGGGGGCAGGAAAGACGACGGCACTCCCCCTCTCTCTATTGGAGGAGCCGTGGCTGAAGGATAAGATCATTATCATGCTTGAGCCTCGCAGGCTGGCAGTGCGCTCCTGCGCTTCACGGATGGCAGAGCTTTTGGGCGAGAAGGTCGGGGAGACCGTCGGTTATCAGATCAAGATGGAGAGTGTCCAAAGCGCGAAGACAAAGATACTCATCGTGACCGAAGGGATATTGACGCGCAGGATCCAGGCTGATCCCGCCTTGGAAAATGTTGCCATGCTCATCTTCGACGAGTTTCATGAACGCAGCCTCCATGCCGATCTCTCTTTGGCACTCTCTCTTGAGTCGCAGGCGCTTTTGCGCGAAGACCTGAAGCTTCTCGTGATGTCGGCTACTCTCAATACTTCAGCTCTCTCAGGACTTTTGGAAGATGCCCCTCTTATTTGCAGTGAGGGGCGCAGCCACTTTGTCGAGAACATCTATCTGGATGCGAGAGTAGCGCAGCCGAAGAAAAAAGAGCTTCCCTTTTTTATCAGCAGACTTCTTGAAAAGGTTCTGAAAGAGGATGAGGGAAATATTCTCGTCTTTTTGCCGGGAGTGGGCGAGATCAAGAGAGTTCAGGCCAAGATCAACGAGAGCCTGAAGCTGTCGGGGCTAAAAGATGTCTCCGTCTGTGCTCTTTACGGAGAGCTCAGCAAGGAGGAGCAGGACAGGGCGATCCGTGCCCCTTCCGGAGGCAGAAGAAAGATCGTCCTGGCAACGAATATCGCCCAGACGAGTCTGACTATAGAGGGGATCAGGATCGTCGTCGATTCGGGTCTGCAAAACAGATCGCTCTTCAGCAGCTCTTCGGGGATGAATTCTCTTCAGTGTGATTTCATCTCGGAAGACTCGGCCACGCAAAGAAGCGGACGGGCAGGACGTCTCTGCGAGGGGAAGTGTTACAGACTCTGGCATCAGAGCAGGATCCTCTCTAAGCATGAGACAGCGGAGATACTGAGCTCCGATCTGACGCAGATGGCTCTGGAGCTCTCTTTATGGGGAAATGATGACATCGCAGAGCTTCGATGGATGGACCTGCCTCCCGAAGAGGCTCTCTCTCATGCCAGAGAGCTTCTTTTCAGGCTGGGAGCCATAGACAGAGAGAACAGGATCACGGAACACGGAAAGAAGATCTCCTCCTTTGGCCTGCATCCGCGCCTGGCCCATATGATGATACGCTCAAAAGAGCTTGGATACGCCTATGAGGCATCCTTGATCTCTGTCCTTGTGAGTGAGAAAGATATCTATAAGGGGTACCGTTCCGGCGATATACAGGGGAGGGTCTCCGTCTTGCATGACGTCAACAGGGGTCTGCCCGTCGAAGGCGAGTATATAGACCTGAAACAGTGCAGGACCCTGCTTAAAACGGCAAAGAGATTGGAAAGGGGAAGTCCGCAGAGGGTCAATCTGGAGATGGTCGGGGTGCTGCTGGCCTTCGCCTATCCTGACCGGATCGCCCAGGAGAGAGGAAAGAGGGGAACTTACCTTCTGAGTAACTCCAAGGGGGCTTTTTTACATGAAGAGGACGAGCTTTATGGCTCTTCCTACCTGGTCGTCTCTGATCTGGACGGAAGAAAAGAGAATGCCACTATCTATCAGGCTGCGAGTATCACAAAGGCTCAGATCGAGGAGTATCTTGGAGATTTATCGCAGACGCAGGAGAAGCTTTCATGGAACGCAGAGTCTCAGCGCGTTGAAGCGCGCAGGAGAACGATCCTGGGCAGTATCGTTCTAAAGGAGAGCCAGATATCGGCCGCTTCGGATGAAGCGGTTTCCCTTCTGCTTATCGAGGCCATCTCGGAGCTCGGCCTAGATGTCTTAGGCTGGGATAAGCCATCACGCGAGCTCAGGCAGAGGGTAAACTTTGTCAATGCGCACAAAGAATCGCTTTGCGTGGATCCGAAGCTTCCGGATCTTTCGGATGAAACTCTTCTGGGAAGCATGGACGAATGGCTGCTTCCCTATCTTGAAGGCAAAAACTCCATTAAATCCTGTCAGAGCCTCAAGCTGTTTTCTATTCTTTCTGCCATGCTCTCCTGGGAACAGATACAGGAGCTTGATGAACTGGCCCCTTCAAGGATCACTGTCGCCAGCGGTTCGAAGATCTTCATAGATTACACAGAGACAGAAGCACCGGTTCTGGCTGTTCGCCTTCAGGAGATGTTCGGTACGCAAGAGACCCCGAGAGTCCTCAAGGGAAAGCTTGTGCTGACGATCCATCTTCTCTCCCCCGCACACAGACCGATGCAGGTTACCCGAGACCTGAAGAACTTCTGGAAAACGACCTATGCCGAGGTAAAAAAGGAGCTAAGAGGAAAATATAAAAAGCACTACTGGCCCGACGATCCCCTGAGTGCCGAGGCTACGAGGTCTGTAAAACATCCGAAAAAGCATAATTAGGCCTAAAGTCTATAGCATTGTGATTCGACCAAGTAGCTGGTATAATTGATTAATGTTACGGGAAGGATACGCTATGCCTAAGCTCGTGCTTTGATCCTCTCCTTTCAAGAGAGGCTTTAAATCGGTATAAAACAGTGAAGGGTATACAGATGGAAGAGATGGAAAAGATCATGGGGTATAAGGGCAGCGCTACGAAGTGGAGGATCGGGATCGTACTCTTCGTGCTGCTTCTGGGCGGTGGTGTTTATCTCTTCTTTGCGCCGGATGAGGGGAAAGAGGGCTACAGCTATGTGACAGAAGCTCTTGAAAAAGGCGATCTCACGATAACGGTATCTGCTACCGGTTATATAGAGCCTGTAGAGAATGTCGAAGTCGGTACGGAAGTCTCGGGTACGATTGAAAAGGTTTATGTCGATTATAACGATCTTGTCAAAAAAGGCCAGCCCCTGGCGCGGCTGGACAAAACAAAATATCAAAGCACTTTGGACAAGGCGGAAGCATCTTTGAACGCCGCAAAGGCCTCTTTGGCTAATATGAAGGCGCAGTTGTACGAGGCGGAGGCAATAGCCTCACGCAACAAAACGCTCAAAGAGTCCACAAAGGGCGTTCTGCCATCTCAAAATGATTGGGACCGCGACTGGGCAAGCTATCTGGTCGCAAAAGCGCAGGTAGCCAATGCTAACGCACAGGTGGAGCAGGCAAAACACGCTCTTCTCGCCTCAAAATACGACCTGGAGAGAACAACGATCTATTCGCCTATCGACGGTACCGTTTTAGTACGGAATATCGATCCCGGGCAGACGGTAGCCGCTTCTTTTCAGACACCCCTGCTTTTTAAGATCGCCAAAGACCTGGCCAAGATGGAACTGCTGGCAAGCATTGATGAAGCCGATATCGCCAAAGTAAGAGCCGGACAAATTGTAAAGTTCAGCGTAGATGCCTACCCCGAGAGAAGCTTTGAAGCCCAAATCAGACTGGTTCGGGTGAACTCCGAAATCCTTGACGGCGTTGTGACATACAAGGCGGTGATGAATATTGACAATCAAGAACTCCTGCTCAAACCAGGTATGAGCGCCGATGCGGATATTATCACGCAGAGACTCAGCGGTACCTTTGTCCTTCCAAAAGCGGCACTGCTCTATATCCCGGTAAAACCGAAAAGAAAGGGCCTGTTCGGGTTCGGAAAAAAAGAGAAGGTCATCATTGACCCAAAACCCCATGTTTGGGTTCTGGAGGATGGCCAGCCCAAGAAGATCTATGTCAGGGTGCTTGGAAGCAGCGGTTCGGATACAGCGGTCTCTTCTGACGAGTTGAAAGAGGGGGACCCTCTTATTATTACGCAGGAGAAGCGCGGATGATAAGGCTTGAAAAGGTGACAAAGACCTATGGGAGCGGCGAAGCGGCTACGCATGTGCTCAAACAGATAGATCTGGAGATAAAGAGCGGGGAGTTCGTAGCCATTATGGGGCCCAGCGGGAGCGGAAAATCAACGCTTTTAAATATCCTCGGCGCACTGGACGTACCGAGCGGGGGGAACTACTCTTTCTTCGGCAGGGATATCATGTCACTTTCAAAGGATCAGCTGGCTCTTTTTCGCCGTTATATCCTCGGCTTTGTTTTTCAAGGCTTCAATCTGTTGAAAAAGACCTCTGCTCTGGAAAATGTGGAGATGCCTCTGATCTACCTCGGTATGAATGCGAAGACTCGAAAAGAGAGAGCCCTTGAAGCCCTTGCAAGCGTCGGTCTTGAAGAGCGTATCGACTATGATCCGGGGCAGCTTTCAGGCGGCCAGCAGCAGCGCGTTGCCATTGCAAGAGCAATGGTGACGCATCCAAAAGTGCTCATCGCCGATGAGCCGACGGGAAACCTTGATACGCAACGCGGCCACGAGATCATGCAGCTCATCAAGAGCTTTAACGAAGAGGGAATTACCGTTATCATGGTGACGCACGAAGAGGATATCGCCGCTTATGCATCCAGGACCATCTATCTGTGCGACGGTCTGATAGAAAAAGAGAGCGTCCGTGCTGTTTAATGCTTTTTTGCAGGCCATCCGCGAGATCAGAAGAAACCTAATGCGCTCCCTGCTTACGGCTACGGGTATCGTTATCGGGATCGCCTCAGTCATCGCCATGGTCAATATCGGTAAAGGGGCCAGCGAATCGATCACGCAAAGCGTCGGAGAACTCGGCAGCAACACACTCTATATCATGCCCGGACAGGAGCGCGGTCCGGGCAGCAGGTCCTCTCTCTCCAAAGCCTTCAAAATGAAAGATGTTGAGGTCCTCAAGAGTTCGATATTTGCCCTGGAGGCGATTTCACCCGTAGAGAGTACCTCCATGACGGCAGTTCATACGGACAGGAACTACCAGACCAGTATCAGAGGCATCGATAAGGACTATTTTGAGGTGCAGAACTGGGCTTTGAAAGAGGGAAGAAGTTTTGAAAAAAGTGAGCTTAGGAGCGGTCAAAACGTCTGTATCCTCGGTCAGACCGTCATTAAAGAGCTTTTTGCTTCCGGTGAACCGGCCATCGGCAGAAAGATCCGTCTGCAGAGCCTCTCCTGCGAAGTAATCGGTGCGCTCGAAGCCAAGGGCGCGAATACCTTCGGCATGGATCAGGATGATCTGGTCTTGGTACCGATAAAGATGTTTCAGCGCCGTATCAGCGGAAGCGACAACATTCACCTTATTATGGCGTCAGTCAAAGAGAACATACCTCTGGAAGAGGCCACTTTGCAGATTCAGCAGCTTATGAGGGAGCAGAGGCACATTAAAAGCGGAGAGGAAGACAACTTTTCGGTACGAAGTATGACGGCGCTTCTGGATACGATTACGCAGATCACATCGATGCTCACCCTTATGCTTGGCGCGGTTGCGGCGATTTCACTCGTCGTCGGAGGCATAGGAATTATGAATATCATGCTTGTTTCGGTGACCGAACGTACGAGGGAGATCGGTATACGCATGGCCGTTGGCGCGATGGCGCAGGATATTCTTATTCAGTTTCTTATCGAAGCAGTCGTACTTTCAGGACTTGGAGGCATAGTAGGGATTATCATCGGAATGACAATTACCTTCGCTGTTTCAAGCGGGATGGATATAGTCTTGGTCATGGATCCGAGTATAACGATGATCGCATTGCTCTTTTCAATGCTGATCGGTATGATTTTCGGCATTATCCCCGCACGCAAAGCGGCCAATATGAACCCGATAGATGCGCTCAGGTATGAGTGATCCCTGAATATGGATAAAGTGCTATAATAATAGCAGGCGGGTAGTTTCTCTCTTCTCTGGGGACTGTCCGCCTGCGTGAAGATGAATGGAGGAGACGATGAGATGGTCTGTTTTGCTTTTGCCTTTTTTTCTTTTTCCGGGCTGTGATAGTATCGGAGTAGGGGGGTCTTACCCTTTTATCTATACAGAACAGAGTAACGAATGCGGTTGTGATGGAGTGATGTATATGATTGAAAACCCCAATCAAAGTATTCAGGCGGTTACGATAGTCCGTACGAGACATAGCGGGACAGCCCCGAAAAAACGTGAAACGATCAGAATGACCATTCAGCCCAAGGCAAAAAAACGGCTGGGGTGCTCTGAGGTAAACCTTTTTATCTCGAAACAGTCTCCCTACTGTGATACGCACCAAAGTTTTTATGTGAAAAAATATAGAGAATTGAAGTCTAAAAAGTAGAACAGACTGCAATGAGATAAAAGGCTATCAAGATGCTACGCGTGGTGAGCATACTCTTTTTATTACTCGCTTCACTTTTTGCAGAACACAATAAGAGCAGAGCCGATATCCTGTATACCAACCTTGCCGGTGCCGCAGTGATCACGACATGGGGCGTCGTCAACTGGGGGTACGGACAAAACAGCCCCTCTTCAGACGAAGAGGAGTGGTTCGGCCGCGAAACAGAATCCGGGGGAGCAGACAAGCTGGGACATTTTTATGCCGCTTATGCTATCGGTTCAGGGCTTGCCGTACTCTATGAGAACTGGGGATATCAAGAAAAAGATGCCGCCTTGTACGGTTCGCTCTCCTCCTTTTTTCTCCTGAACTACATGGAGGTCGGCGACGCCTTTAGCGACGAGTTCGGCTTCTCTTACGAGGATCTGATCATGAACACCCTTGGCGCGTTCAGCGCCTATCTCTTTTATCTGAGTCCCGAGCTTTCCAAACGCATCGATCTCAGGGTGGAGTATCTTCCGAGTTTCGATACGGCGGATATCGTGACCGAGTATGAAAAGATGAAGTACCTTATAGTGCTTAAAGCGGAGGGTTTTGACCTTATTAAAAACGACTTTCTCCGTTATGCCGAGCTGCATCTGGGTTATTATACGAGAAATTACGAGGAAGGGTTTTCGGATGAGAGCGAGCGCATCATCTATCTTGGCATCGGCATCAATCTTTCCCGGGCCTTGCGACAAAACGGCCATACCAAAACAGCGCGTTTTCTCAATTATTATCAGCTTCCATACACCTATCTCCCTTTTGAAAAGGACCTTAATGAATGAAATTCGGGTAACAGATCGCATGAATCCCAAGCAGAGTGCGGGCCCGGTTGTTTTCCAAAAAAACTTTTGATGAGATCGCCTTAGCTAGTTTTGGTTATCATTAAGTCATGAAAATACTATTTTTGGAAGACGATCCCGTAATAGCGGATATCGTGCTTCGTTTTCTGAACGAGTCTTACGAGGTTCGACACTGTTTTAACTCAAAGGATGCCCTGCAGCTTGCCGAAGATGAGAACTTCTCTTTATACATCTTTGATATTAATGTTCCGGGCATTTCGGGCATTGAGCTTTTAAAGAGTCTGCGTGACTTTAACGATACGACGCCGGCTATTTTTATTACGGCGTATCAAGACCTCGGTCATTTAAGAGAGGGTTTTAAGGCGGGTGCAAACGATTTTATCCGAAAACCCTTTGAACTCGAGGAGCTCCAAGTCCGTATTGAGAATATCAAACAGCAGTTTAATATTGACGAAGAGGTCTCTATCGGGAAGAACATCCGTTTTAACACGCTCACCCATAAGCTCTTTGTCGAGGACGAGGCTATATCCATCAGTTCAAAAGAGAGCGCTATTTTGCACTATCTTATCCGCAATAAAAACCGCGTGGTCTCTACCCATGAGATTCTGCATAACCTTTGGGAGTATGAGGAGATGCCGGGGCAGGATACTATCCGGACCTACATCAAAAAGCTCCGTAATATCCTGGGCAAAGAGCATATTGTAAATATTCGCGCAGAGGGGTACCGTTTTGAATAGCCTGGAGAAAAAGTCTTTCTACTCTTTTTTGGGCCTGTATATCATCTCATCCTCCCTCTTTATTGTTTTAAGCGCGTATTGGTACTATGCGGCGCAAAAGAGTGCACTCGAAAGCAACCAATATTACAAACTCCGGCATATTGCAGATACCCTCTCTCAAAAGATCATCAATGCACATATGGAGGGAAAGAGGCTTGAGTTTCCTGCCTTAGAGAAGGGAATCGTCGTAGCCCTGATAGATGTGAACCAAGATCTCATATACGGATCTATTGCGCAGGAGTTCTTCCCGCATAAAGCCGAGTATTTCAAGGACGGAAAATACAGCGTTTTGATTTCCGATGCCCCGCAGGAACACCTGGGCATCAGATTTGTCGTTGTTCAGTCCAAGGCCTTGTTAGGACAGTTAGCCAGTTTAAAACAGAATGTTTTAACGGTTATGAGCCTGAGTATAGTGATAATGATAGCCCTGGCCTGGATGCTTTCGGGGTTCTTTATGCGCCCTCTTCATAAAAAGATACTGCAGATAGAGGATTTTGTACATGACACGGCGCATGAGTTAAATACTCCCATTACCGCGCTGAGTATGTCTGTCTCACGCGCGCTTAAAAAAAGAGAGTATGACGAGAAGATATTGACCAATATATCCATCAGCACCAAACAGCTTTTTGATATGTACAGGGCACTCTCTTATCTCTCCTTCGAGGCTGTGCCTCAAACCTCATATGAGCTTGATGTTAGTACTGTTTTACAAAAGAGCGTAGCCTACTACAAGGAGTTGAGTGAGAGTAAAAATATCAAGATCAACGTCGAAGCCGAGCCCTGGATGTTTACAATAGACGAGACAAAACTCAGCATGCTTTTTGGAAACCTTATCAATAACGCGATTAAGTACTCCATGCCGAACTCCGTCATCAATATCACGCTTAAGAGGGGTGTTTTCAAGATTCAAGACCATGGAATAGGAATTGAAAAAGAGAAACTTTCCAAGATTTATGAACGATATAACCGCGAGACAGAGTATTCGGGCGGCTTTGGGATAGGTCTGAGCATTGTCCAAAAGATCTCCCAGGAGTACGGGATCCCTCTTGACGTCAGCTCCGAAAAAGAGAAGGGGACCTGTTTCAGACTGGATTTCGTACAAGCATCGACATAGCGTATTTTTAATATCTAAGATATGCTATAATTCCATTTAACTTACAAAAAGGAGCAGGTATGAAACAATATAAACTACTCTTACTTGCCCTTATTCTTGTCGGTACCCTTCTGAGCAGTTTTCACCATCATGATGACGGGCATCTGAATGAAAACTGTCTTACCTGTATCGTCGGGAGCTTTTTTTCAGACGGGAGCCTTCCTTCTACTTCCCTATTTGAAGGGATTACCCTTCTCTTTTTGATCCCTTTACTGCATAGAAGTGTTTATATCTCGACACTCGCTACGCGTACGTGCTCTTCCCGTGCTCCCCCTCCTTTTTCATAGATTACCACCCAAAACCCAATACTATAATTTATAACTAAACAGAACCTGCTTTAAACAGGAGGTTCTTCAATGGAGAATTTATGAAAAAAGCACTATTGCTTTCTACGTTTGCTTCGGCAACACTTTTTGCAGTCGCCCCTGTGGTAAAACCGATCGAAGAACGGACCTTTTCACAGTCCCAGTACATGCCTGATATCTCGATGATAATGGATTTCTCGTATGTCAACCACAGCATCAAAGACGCGGAACTGCAGCACCTTGAGATCCCGGGAGTCGTCCATGGCATCATGGGCACACACGAACACGGCAGCGGTTCCGAATCCACCTACAACGCCAAGAACGGCTTTAATCTCAATTATGCCGAGATGGTACTTTCGAGCAATGTCGATCCCTTCTTTAGTATGGATTCCGTTCTTCACTTCAGTCCCGAAGGTGTCGCAATCGAGGAGGCCTATTTTACGACGACGGCTCTTGGAAATGGTTTTCGTCTGCGTGGCGGAAAGCTGCTTTCGGAGTTCGGACGCCAGAATTCGCAGCACCACCACTTCTGGGACTTTGGAAGCATGGGACTTGTCAACGAGGCCTTTTTGGGCAACCACGGTATTAACGAGATAGGTGCTCAGCTGCAGTGGGTTGCTCCGACAGAGACTTATCTAATGGTCGGTGCTGAGATTATGCAGGGAACGAATGAAGCAATGTTCGGCAATGAGCAGATCGGCGAAGAGGATACTGTCATTGAGGAAGGAAAACGCGCTCCATCCCTCTTTGTCGGCTATGTTAAAAGCTCTTTTGATATTGGCAGTACGACTATCCTTCCGGGCCTCTCCTATATATATGGCTCAAGCCGCCTTGATCATCGTGACGACGAGGAGAATCCTCACGCCTTTGCCGGCGACAGCTCTATCTACGCTGTCGACCTTACTGTCAAACACTTCTTTGACTCTTACAGCTTCCTTACCTGGCAGAGCGAATGGATGATGCGTAATATGGAAGGGACGCAGTACAGCGTTGATCCTGCCGATATTGGCACGGTTACGAGTCAAGCGGATATTACAAGAAAGCAGGCGGGCTACTACACGCAACTTGTCTACGCTTACGATCAAAACTGGCGTGTCGGTGCGCGTTATGATAGTATCTATCGCAACGACGTCACGGCACAGAATCTTCCTGAGGATATGGATCGCTACAGCGCGATGGTGGAGTACCACCCGAGCGAGTTTAGCCGCATCCGTCTGGAGTACAACCGCAATAATGCCCTCTTTGATGAAGCGGGAGATCGCCAGAGTTTGGATACGGTAATGCTGCAGTTCAACATTGCCATCGGTGCCCACGGTGCCCATGACTTTTAAACACTCCAAAGAGCAGCCGTGCTGTAGCGCGGGGCCCTTGAGAGAGCACACTCCTAATAAAGGTCCGACATGAAAAACATCCTGATTCTTTTTCTACTTCCGATTTCACTCTTTGCGCATCTTAATATTGCCGTTAGCTATCCCTACATCGGCGCGATTACCAAGGCCATAGGCGGTGACCATGTTAAGACGATTGTTTTAGCGAAGGGGAACTGGGATCCGCACTTTATCATTCCCCGTCCCTCGCTCATAGCAAAACTGCGCAGTGCTGATGCGCTCATCATGAACGGCGCACAGCTTGAGATCGGCTGGCTTCCACCGCTGATCAAGCGTGCCAACAACTCCAAAGTGATCCCCAGTGCGCCGACATTTTTAAACCTCTCGCATCAAATGACGCTTATCCAGAAGCCCACTTCGGTCGATCGTTCACTGGGAGATGTCCATCCCGATGGTAATCCGCATTTTCATCTGAATCCCAATAATATTCTGCTCCTGGCGCAGAGTATCAGTCATTTTTTGATAAAGATGGATACAGCACATAGTCAAATCTACAAAAAAAACCTGCAAGACTTTGAGCAGAAGTGGAAAATGCATCTTGCGCGATGGGAAGAGCTGATGAAGGATCAAAGAGGGGTAAAGGTCATCCAGTTTCATGATAATCTGGCTTATTTCAATCGTGCCTACGGCTTGAAAAATATAGCTACGATCGAGCCCTTACCGGGAATCCCGCCTTCCTCACGGCATACCCTCTCTTTGATACAACTCATCAAAGAGCAAAAACCCTCCTGTATCCTGCATGATGTTTACCATTCTACGAAGACGGCGGAGTATCTTGTGGAAAAGACGGGCATCAGACTTGTCATCATGCCTCATGATATTGGCGCCTTGGATTCGGTGGAGTCCTTGGTGGGGCTTTTTGACTACCTTACGAAGGCCGTACATTATGATTGACATCTTTTTACCGCCTATCGTGCTTGTCATCGTTCTTGTAATGATCCACGCATGGTTTGGAAAGGGTGTGCTTGAGCGCGGCGTCATCTTTACCGATCTGGCGATAGCGCAGTTCGCTGCCTTGGGATCGGCGGTGAGTCTGGGGTATTTTCATTCGCACTATCTGTATGCCTTGACCCTGGGTTTCGCACTGCTCAGTGCTTTTTTGATCTCGGTAGCCTCGCACAGAAAGCTGCAATTGGAAGCCTTTATAGGTATTCTGTATGTATTGGGTGCAAGCGGTATTATGATGGTATTGGCGGATTCGGCCGAAGGGATGGAGCATTTCAAAGCGCTGCTGGCAACAGATATCCTGTTTACGCCCCTGGATGAGATTTTTTTCAGCACGATTGTTTATGCCTTGCTCGGACTTGTGATCTGGAAAGTCTACCCGAACTTGAAGGGATTTGGCAAAGACCTTCTCTTTTTTGCCATGCTTGCGCTTACCGTGACCTCTTCGGTACAGCTAGCCGGCGTTTTGGTGGTCTTTGTTCTGCTGGTCGCCCCGATACTTCTAGCCTCCATGCAGAAAAAGTTTCCCGTGACGCTCTTTGCTTATGCGTACGGCTGGCTCTTCTCTTTGATCTCTATCGCTCTGTCCTACTATTTTGATCTGCCGACAGGGTATACGATAGTGTTTCTGGGCGCATTAGGCACCTTGATCGGCGTTCTTTATTTGAGTCAAAAAAAGGTATAGCAGAGTATTCTTCAGGGTTTCTTCGGAGATACGAGCCTTGGAGCGGATCAATAGTGAGAAGAGTGCTAAAGCAGTTTTAGGGAAGAAGGGTTTTCTTGGTCCTGTCGGGGTTCCTTCTCTTGCTCATACCGATTTACACTCCTTTTAAATTATCGACCTATATTTTCTTTCTCCGGAATATAAGCTAATTCTCTATTTTCAAGATGTAAAATTTATAACATAGAGTCAAAAAAAGGTTGTTTATGGCAAGCTTGTTAAATATCACACATACTGAATTTAGAAAAGAGATGGATGCGTCTTTTGATTCGGATCAGGCAATTACCAGCGTAGATATTTTTGACAGCTTTGTACATGCCCTGGGAAAAAAGACTAATGTCTTGGAAGAGGAGGAGCTTAAAGCGCTTGTATTCAAGCAGTTCAAGTCTTACGGTGACTTTGACAAGACGATGAAAGAGGTCGCTCAGAATGTCTCAGGCATTCATCAGACTACACAAGATGCGATAAATGCGATTGACAGCAAAGACTCCGGGGCTCTGAAAAAGGCTTATCTGCAGCTAAAAGATTACGAGCACCGCATTTTGGAGCTTGAAGAGGACCTTTATAGAGATGATGTCACCGGCGCGTACAACCGGAAATATCTTTCAAATCATGAACTTGATGAAAATAATCAATTTAAATATGAGGGCGTCTTGATATATCTCAATATAGATAATTTCAGACAGGTCAACAAGGAGCATGGTCACGAAGCCGGCGATGCGGTCTTAAAGTTTGTAAGCAGACTGCTGCAAAACCATCTCAAGAGTGCAGGCGTTAATCTGGTCCGTTATATGGGAGTAGAGTTTGTCTGTGTCGTCAAAAAAGATGTCTCGACAAAGGCAGAGACTATTCTGAAAGAGACTGTGGACCTTGTCCTGGGTAAAAAGTTCAAGACCCATGAGGGCGAAATCCTGAGTATTGAACTTCAATTTAGCCAGCAGCCGTTCAGCAAGGGGCAAAGCTTTCAAGAGGTGTATGAAAGCTTATAGGTTTACTTGAAGTATCTTTCCATGTCTTTTACAACGGCTCCGGGAACGGTCATAATCGTTGCAAAGCCCATGAGGTCAAGAAGAGGGTAAGAGATAGCGATATAATAATCCGCACGCATAGCCGTTGCTTTTCCGTCTTCGATCAGGACCATCCACGGAAGCAGTCCGGCATTTTGAACACCGATCTTATCCGGAAACTTCATCGTGCGTTTTCCGAGGTTTACTCCGTAAAGGGTTCTCTCCTCAGAGAGTTCCAGTTTAAAGATAAGCTTCTTTTTCGCTTTTTTCTCCAGCTTGGCCCGAAGTTCGGCATTGCTCCCCTCTTTGATCTCTATGACATCTTGGTAATAAGGACGGGAAATCATAAACTGGTAGTTAGGAAGAGCATCGAACTCCCACTTGTCTTCAGAGGGTTTAAGGTCTGCAAAAGCCTTATGCAGAGAGGCCAAGACGGGTGCCTCGTCATTTAACTGGTAATCTTGCTGTAAAAAAGCACGTATAAAATAACGGGGGTTTGTGATGCGGACCTCCTTGTCTTTCGTATTGACCAAGGCGCGCATCGAACCGGCTAGAAAACCGCGTCCCGGCCTATTTGCCAGGGCTTTTAAATGATCATTCGTAAAGACAATCGTATCCATCTTTGCCTTAGTGACTTTTGAGACAGAGAGGATTTCAAACCCTTGAGCCTTGAGCGCGTCTTGGACCTCTTGCGTACTCATCAGCGGTGCGGTAAAGTAGGTACTGACCTCTTTAGGACCTTGATACCCGGCGACGACCTCTTTTGAAGAACAACCGCTGAAGATAAGGGCTGAAAGAGCTATGGCTAGCAGAAACAGATTACGCATGTTTTTCCTTTGAAAATGAAGTGAAATAATTATGCACTTTAAATGTTAAAAAATTGTTTAATTATAATTTTTTATAATTTTTTTATTTGGAATGGATAGATTTAGAAAACCATATATCAATATATCTTGATATATGGTTTTAACTGTGCTATAATTCGGATATATTAATAGAGGAGAGCCGGGATGAAACGTTTACACATACATATTGCAGTCAAAGATATTGAAGAGAGCAAAGCCTTCTATAGCGCACTTTTTGGAATGGAACCGACAAAGGAAAAAGAGGATTATGTTCAATGGCTGGTTGACGACCCTGCGGTCAATATGGCGATCTCTTCAGGGCGTGACAAGATCGGTCTGAATCACCTAGGCCTTCAAGTAGACAGTGAAGAGGCCCTTGCGGAACTTGAGGGAAGACTGATTGATGCAAAAATAAGCGGTCAGAAACAAGAAGAAGCACAGTGTTGTTATGCCAGTTCGAAAAAATACTGGGTCCAAGATCCCCAAGACGTCATCTGGGAAAATTACCATACGATGGAACAGATAGAGTACTTCGGCGGGGATGAGTTTACAGGCGGGACAGGCTGCTGTACTCCGACTTTTTCTAAAAATGGACAGTGGTCAGCCGGCGGATCGTGTTAGGTGGAGATCTTTTTACGTAGCATCTCCGCGTTAAACGATGAGACGCGCGTGCTTATTCTGCGTTTTTTAGATGAGCATGGCTCCTTATGCGTTTGCGATTTGCAAAACTCGTTGGGCATGATCCAATCACGCCTCTCGCGTCATCTAAAGATACTAAAAGAGGGAGGGTTTCTGCGTGTAACACGCAAGGGGACCTGGGCCTATTACGAGATACGTTCACCCTTGGACAGGTTCCGAAGCGAAGCGATAGAAGAGATCAGGCATTTAGGCATAGATCTGCCAAAACTGCAGAAGGCGGTTTCGAACTGCGAAAAGACGCTTTAGCAAGAAAAAAATATGGAAATAAAGGATACAAGCCGTGAAGAAAGTTTTGATTTTATGTACGGGGAACTCATGCCGTTCGATTATTGCCGAAGCGCTTATCAATGCCAAACTGGACAGATGCGTTGAGGCCTACAG
>CAXGZT010000012.1:0-24582 GCA_964014335.1 uncultured Campylobacterales bacterium
AGATCAATGTGGGTCTCGTGGGCTCGGAGATGTGTATAAGAGACAGGGGTGAGTTCATTTAGAAACTCGTCAAGGCTTGTCTGAGGATTCTGTTTGATAAAATCTCTAAAGAGACCGTAAAACTCATCGATATTGCTAAGACGGTCTTGGGCATCGGGCATGTTTTCATAAATGGATTTGATCTTGAAACTCTCTTCGAGAATATCGATAAAGTCATAGGATGAGTCTTCGGCCACTTTTGCCACAGCCTCCATCGTCTTGACCAGTTTTTTGACGGTTTGGGTGTTTTTCTTTTTGATCAGAGCCTCAAGTTCGGCGTCGGGTGCAGTATCGATATATTCGAAAATAGATTTCTCAGCCTGCATAGCGGCAAGCTCGAGCTTGTCTATGGTCGCCTTGCCCAGACCCCGTTTCGGTTTGTTGATGATGCGTTTAAGTGAAAAACTGTCATGCATATTGGTAACGATACGAAGATAGGAGATAAGGTCCTTGATCTCCGCACGGTCATAGAAGCGTAAACCGCCTACAAGTTTATAGGGAACCCTGTGGCGAGTCAGTCCCTCTTCGAGTGAACGGCTCAGGGCGTTGATACGATATAAAACGGCAATATCATTGGCACTGACACCGGAGTTAAGAAGTTTATTGATAGCCGTCGCGATTTTATTGGCTTCTTCTCCTTCATCATGTGAGGACATGGTGGCAATCTCTTTTCCCTTGCCCCTGGTAGAGATGAGTTTTTTGCCCAGACGGTTTCGGTTATGTTCGATCAAGGTATTGGCAGCCTGCAAGATAGGCTCGGTCGAACGGTAATTGTTTTCCAGTTTGACGACATAGGTGTCTTCAAAGTCTTTGTCGAACTCGATGATATTTCGTATATTCGCCCCGCGCCAACCGTAAATGCTCTGGTCGTCATCCCCGACGACACAGAGGTTGTTATGAGATGAACAGAGCTTCCGCAAGAGCCTGAACTGCAGTTCGTTCGTATCCTGGTACTCGTCGATCATAATATACTGGTATTTCTCACTTGTCTCTTTGGCGAGGTCTTCATTTTCATTCAAAAGCCTGTAGGTCAAAGCCAGAAGGTCGTCAAAATCAACGAGGTTGTTCTCGGCAAGATGTACTTCATACTGTTCATAGACTTTGGCAATAGCCTTATAGTTTTTAAGTTCGGCTTGGGCATAAGCCTCATCTGGCGTGAGAAGCGAGTTCTTGTAGCGGGAGATCTCGCTGGCGATAAGCGGAAGGGGAGCTTCGGAGTTAAACTTTTTGATGATGCGTTTTTTGTCTTCCGTATCGATAACAACAAAGTTGTTTTTACGGCCCAGGCGGTGTATGTGAAACTTTAAAAAGAGCAGACCGAACTTATGAAAGGTGCATAACAGAGGAGGGTAGGATGTCGGCTGTATCATAGAGAGCGCCCGCTCACGCATCTCTTTTGCTGCCTTGTTGGTAAAGGTAAGCGTCAGGGTATTGGCGGCAGGGATGCCGACGACATCCAATAGGTAGGCCAGACGTGAGGTTATCGTCTTGGTCTTTCCGCTTCCCGCACCGGCAAGAATAAGCATAGGACCATCTATTTTTTTAACGGCTTCACTCTGGGCTTCATTAAGGTCTTTAAAAATATCTTGCATATAATAGCTCACTGTTTTTATCATTTCACCAAATGTTTCAGTGCAAATGAGTAATATAGTTATAGTTATATTGATTATAACTAAATTCTAATGAATTATTACAAAAGTATTGCAATGTTTATAATTTATGGTTATACTTTTACTATTAAAATATCTTATGGGAATTATTATGTTAAAAGATTTTGCAAAACTACATACCTTCTTGACGGTTATAAAAGAGAAGAGTTTTTCTAAGGCTTCAGCCAAGTTAGGGATCTCGCAGCCGGCAGTTACTCAACAGATTAAATTTATCGAAGAATACCTGGATACAAAAATTGTCGAGCGCAAGAAAAACGGGATCAAGCTTACAAAAGAGGGTGAAGACCTTTATCGTATCGCTCTTCGCTTGGAAAAAGCGATCGGTTCATCCGAAAAAGAGCTCTTGAAGATCATAAACAAAGAGTTTACCTTTGTTCTCGGAGCTTCTTTTGCCATCGGGAATTATGTCATTCCTCCTCAGATTCAAAAGATCAAAGATAAGATCGATAATGAGGTCTACCTTCGCGTCGATAACTCAGAAGAGATCATCGATCAGATTGAAGATAAGAAGATCGATATCGCTCTTATCGAGTCGGCCGTGTTTAGAGAGGGGATCGTCTATAGAGAGTGGCTGGAAGATGAACTGGTCATCTTCTCGAATCAGCCTATCCCGAAGCAGCTTAAACGTGAAGATATGTATAAGTTTGACTGGATCTGTAGAGATGAGAACTCTCATACGCGTAAACTGACATCAGAAGTCTTTGAAGAGATCGGTGTCGAGTGTTCGAGTTTTAACGTTATCGGTGTTGTCGGCAGCCCGACAGCGATCAAAGAGTCGATCACGCATGCTGATCCGAATGCACTGCGACCTGTCGTATCGGTGATGTCACGCCATGTACTCGCTGATGATGTCGCTGTGGGACGTATTTATGAAGCTCGTATCAAAGGCTATCGTATATTGCGAAAGTTTTATATTGCCTACGCCAAAGACCGCAAGCATGATGCCTTTATCGACAATGTCGCAAATTTTCTTTTAGGTATCCGCTCTGTATAAGTTATGAGCTAAGCCTTGGGCTTAGCCCTTTTTTTACTCTTCTGTTATAATCTTTCCTATGAAAACATATTTATCAGAAACATATATCATCGACTATTCTGATCCAGATATACAATCCTTGGCCCAAAGCCTGAGTCAGAAGTGCCGCAGTGACCTGGAAATTGCCAGGAACTGTTTTACATATGTACGGGATAAGATCCGTCATACGGGTGATCATAAAGAGAAGATAACAACGTGTAGAGCGAGTGAGGTTTTAAAGCACAAGACGGGTTGGTGTTACGCGAAAAGTCATCTTCTTGCAGCTCTTTTACGTGCAAACAAGATACCTGCAGGTTTATGCTATCAGCGTTTACATTGTAGTGAGTATAAAACGGGATCATATTGTCTGCATGGACTTAATGCCGTTTATCTGAAAGAGCTTGGTTGGTATAGAGTGGATGCTCGTGGAAACAAGAAGGGTGTGGATGCCCAGTTTGACCCGCCGAATGAAAAACTGGCCTTTGTTTTAGATGAGGAAGAGATAGACATAGAAGAGATTTATGCAGAACCTTTAGATAGTGTTGTCAAGGCTCTTTCTCAAGAGTATGAAAAGATGATTGATAACTTTCCTGATCTTTAGTCGTTTTCTAAAGACCACTGCGGGTTACTTTAAAAACTTCTTGTTTTCCGGGTTTGCCAGCAGTGCCTCCATGGAACTTTTTACGCCGCCTGCTTCCGCTTCACTGTTTTTTGCCCTGGCTTGACCGGTCTCGTCCGGTGAGGCAAGATTGACAAAAATGGGAGTCTCGTCTATAATGATCTGCATGATGCCCAAAAGAGGGACGGTCACGACACTGCCTAGATTGTCTGTTCCAAACCCTGCTTCAAAGATAAGAGAGTCGTTTTCAATTTGTGCACTTTCAAAGGTGTACCCGGCAAGAAAAAAGAGTGTCATGGGACGAAACTCAGAAGTGATATCGCTTGGAAGTTCGGGGTCAAAAGTCAGCGTCTCTATCTTGCATAAGATACCAAAGCTCTGATCTTGATTAAAGAGGTGGCTTAAAATTTCGACTATATGTTTTTGCATCAACATTGCGTATGAGCGATCTTTGAGTACATCGTATAACATGTGAACCTTTGATTGGTTTAGAAATTATGTAATTATAGCATCTTCTATAATATAGAAATCTATCATTGCGTTCATGAGTGCTATCTTAGAGTAGTTATCTATATCTTTATAGTGAATATCCGCTGTTTTGATCTTCTTGGTATCTATAAGTCTTTGTCTTGTCGTTCCTTTGAGGAGGGGTTTTTTTGGCGTCAGCCACTCTTTTCCGTCAAAAAAACAGAGGTTGGCAATGCTTGTATCCGTGATCAGTCCCTCTTTAACGATGATGATATCATCAGCATTCTCTTTTTTCTTTAACAAGGCTTCGATCTGTTCCCTGTTTTCATATTTGAGTTCATAAGAGATATCAGAATGAAGGAGTTTAAAGGTATGAATCTCCTTGATTCGATAAGGAATATATTCAATCTTCTCTATCTCTTTGGCATAAATAATGCGGCATCTGTACAGACCGGTTCGGGGCGGGGACAACTGCAGCTCGAGTCCGGTGGTGTAGCCTAAAGAGCGACGCGATGCATTGACTCGTTTTTGATGATACTCTAAATGGAAGACAGAGCCGTCAAGGCATTTGACAGTTTCTAGAAGTTTGCCAAGAGGCGGCATATCATATCCTTAATGACCTTTGGTCTCACTCATTAGAAAAAAGCGCAGTAGAAAGGTAACGTTCACCCGTATCACACAGAATAGTGATAATGGTCTTCCCCCTGTTTTCAGGTCGTAAAGCGACTTGCTTGGCGGCATAAACGTTCGCGCCGGCAGAAATCCCCACCAGCAAGCCCTCTTCTCTGGCCAGGGCTCTTGCTGTTGAGATAGCATCTTCGTTGGAGACTTGAATGACTTCTCCATAAATATCCGTATTCAAATTAGCAGGAATAAAGCCGGCCCCGATACCTTGAATCTTATGCGGTCCCGGGTTTCCGCCTGAGAGTACAGGTGAGTCTGTCGGTTCAACGGCAATGATCTCTACAGAGGGGATCTCTTTTTTAAGCACTTCGCTGATACCGGTGAGCGACCCGCCCGTACCGACGGCTGCGACAAAGATATCCACCTCTTTATCCGTATCTTTGAGTATCTCAAGGGCCGTTGTACGCCGGTGGATGTCCGGATTGGCAGGATTTTGAAACTGTTGCAAAATATGTGAGTTTTCGATTTGACTTTGAACCTCTTCCGCCTTGTCGATAGCGCCCTTCATGCCCATTGGAGCGGGAGTAAGAACAAGTTCGGCGCCCAGGGCTTTCAGGAGGTTTCGGCGCTCTATGCTCATTGATTCGGGCATAGTCAAGATCAGCTTTAAGCCAAGGGCCGCACAGACCGAGGCAAGAGCAATACCCGTGTTCCCGCTTGTCGGTTCGATAATCGTCGTGTCTTGATTGATCTTTCCCTCTTCCAGGGCTGAGTTGACCATATTGAAACCGATTCTATCCTTGACCGAAGAGGTTGGGTTCATAAATTCACACTTGCCAAGAATGGTACATCCTGTCTGCTCGGAGGCTTTGTTAAGGCGTACAAGGGGAGTGTTGCCGATAAGTTCAGTGACGTTGTTTGCTATTTTCATTTAAAATTCCTGATACTTGATGGGACAATCATAGCTTTTAGAAGATAAGAGAGAGTTAAACTTGACTGTTTTGCTCTGTTTTAGGGGTAGATTATTCCGCCGCCGGGACCGTTGGCGGAATGGAGGATGATCGTGTCGCTTTTCGTAGCATAAAACTGCATCAGCAGTCTTTGAATCGCAGGCTCGATGGAGGGTGTGAACCAGGCATTATTGCTCGTAGCGATCATGAGTTTGGGTCCGTCTTCAAAAAGCTCATGGCAGGTGGCTTCATAACAGACGGCATTTCGAAAAAGATTGTTTTTGATATTGAAGTCGGTCGGTTCAGAGGCGCTGAGGTAGTCGGAGGTCCCGCCAAAAACGGCCTTATTGATAGGGTCTGCTAGGAAAGAGGGAAGAGGCATGTATTCGCCAAAAGGCACCAATATCATCTTTTTGGCGATCTGCATCTCCCCCTCTTGAAAAAAGTAGGTGGCGTTGAAGTTTTGTCTGTTTTCATAATAAAGACTGCCGGTGATAATAGAGATGTGGCGACTCTTCTCTTTGAGTTGCTCAATCAGGTCGGGATGCCGGTTTAAAAAAAGCGGATAGGCGCTTTCGGGAAGGATGACAAGATCCTTTTTTGCTTCTATAGCTCTATCAACAACTTCCAGATTCGCCTTTAGTATGCGAGGAAGATGGGATTTGCTCCATTTGAGCTCTTGTTGAAGTTGAGTTTGTACCAAGGAGATGTCGAGTGAGAGCTTCTGCTCTTGGGGTTTTGAAAAGCTTAAGGCCGGAAGAAGCAACAGCAAAGCAAGATAGCTTTTTTTCTCTTTGAAATGCACAAAGAGTGAAAGCGAGATCAAAATAAGCCCATACTGCCATTTCTCGATCCCAAGATAGCTCTGTACAAAAAGAAGTTCAGGCTGGAGCCAGTTAAAGTCAAAGGGTTCAAACAGACTCAATAAGAAGAGCATGCCAGCACGCAAGAAAGGGTGCGAAGCCAGGGATACAAGCCAAAAGATAAAGGCGTAGATAAAAGCGAAACCGAGAGCGACGAAGGGTACGGCCCAGCCAAGATCATAATACCTAAAACTGAAACCGATCCAGTAAAACCAGAGTAGACCGATGAAAAATCCGGCAAAAAAGAGGGTCTTTCTGCCCGATACGATAAGCAGATAAAAGGCATACAGGCCCAAGAAGGTGTTCAGTAAATAAAACTCAAGTTTAAAATGAAAAAAATAGATAAAGGCAGAAAATGAGAGGGCAAGAACGGCGGCAGTCCTAAGTTCTTGGAGTGAAAAAAATGATTTGAGTGCTTGCATGAACGGGTTCTTGTTTTTGCAGAATTATAACGAAATTAAACTTTTTGGCTAGAAACGGTTTTTACGCAGGAGCCAAGGATGTTTACACCTTCTGTCTTTTCTCGCAAAAACTGCATTCAGTTTTTGCGGATAAAACAGGAGTTCGGAAAACTCTGCCAAAAGACCTCTTTGTGGAAAAATGACCCGGTGATAGGGCTATTGCGCACTATTTCCTTTGCAAAGTGTGTACTACGGTCTGCTTTTTAATTTCGCTTACTTCTGTTAAAAAGATGAAAGACAAGGGTCCTAGTGCTGCTGAAGATAATGTTTAAGGTTAAGAAGGGTTTCATGGGGGATTGTCCAGCCCATAAGGTTTACAAGCCAGTGCGGTACAGATCCCCCGGGGTCTCCAAGAAGAGTAAGGGTCAGTTTGGTCTCCTTGCTGTTTATCTCTTCCAAGAGAAACTCGCCATAAAGGTAATTAAACCAAATAGCATCTTCAGAAGCCGTTTTGATGTCAAGCGAATGTATGGTGATGATCTGTTTTCGGGCATACACTTTTTTCGCAAGCTTGGTCCATACCTGCCGTTTCTTAAGGGGCCAGGGAGGTTGCATGAGTAGATAGGTATTGCCCCTCCTGTTCTCGGCCTTAATGCAGTTCGCAAGCCATGAGGTGTAAGTATTATGGTCCATAACGGTATCAGAGATACGGGAGAGAGAAAAAGAGAGCTTGGTCTCTGCTTTAAACTGAACAAACTTGAACCTCTTGTCATGCTTTTCATATATTTTAATCTGGTCTAGGTCTTTAAACTCTTCCCATGCAAAGAGAAACAGAGGTACGAGTGCGAGTATAAGTTTAGTCATCGTAGAGCTTTTGTATAATCATCTTTTTCCCCTCAAGCATGACCCGTTTATGAGTATATTGAATGAACTCATTACCAAAGGGAAAAAAGGAGATAAGTCTGAGAAGCTTGTGATGGGGGCAGAGGCGAAGGTAGAGTATAGATGAAGTCTTTGTGCCTTTTTTTCTTAATATCCATCTCCCCTGACCGGAAAAATCACCGCTAAACCTAAAAGAGGCGTAATGAGGCGGTTTTAGATGTATTAGCCTGACCTTGAAATCCAGTCGAACGGAGTGAAAAAGCGTAAATCGACAGTCGATCGTAGAGGATGGAGAAAGTTCTCCTTCACTATGAATGGACACCGATATCACATGTTTCCACAGTTCCGGCCAGAGCCGAAGGTTCAAGACGGTTTTCCAAATCTTTGTTTGGGAATAGGGGAAAGCGTTTCTATCTATAAATATAAAATATTTCATCTGCAATATGTCTCCCTCTGTTTTTTAGTGGGGTTTGAGATATTGTTTTAATATAAACCGTTTTTACGTGAAAGTCACCTATAGTTAACATACTCTCTCTTCGCAGAGTTACAGTAGTATAACATGTTCTTTCGTCTACTGAAACACTCTAAGGTTTTTAGAGGCACACCTTAGATATAATGCGCGCAATTTAGTTTAAGTAAGGATTTACCTATGGAATCAATTATCATGATGGTCGGTCTGTTTGCGATTATGTATTTTATCATTATTCGCCCGCAGCAAAAACAACAAAAAGAGCATAAAGAGATGCTTGAAGCCCTAAGCAAAGGTGATAAGATCGTTACTACAGGCGGTTTGATCGTAGAGATTGTAAAAGTCGAAGAGAACTTTTTCAAGGTTCAACTGGATAAAGATTCACAAGCACGTTTAGCTAAGGATGCTATTGCCAGAAAGTTCGAGGATGAAGCTTAATTACCGCGTAACGATCTTCTTAGCCGCTTTTTTATTGGGTATCGTGTTCTCTTATCCCTCTTTAACGCAGAGCGAAAAGGGTTCAAAGATCACCCTTGGCCTTGACCTTCAAGGTGGTTTGCATATGCTTCTTGGGGTCAAGACCGAAGAGGCTGTAAAGGCGCGTTTCAAGTCTATCGCTGCAAGTATCAAGTACTTCACTGAAAAGAATGATATCTTGGTTGATACGCTGAACATCACTGAAGAGGGTGTCGAGTTTTCAATCTTGGATGAGGATGATATACCCTCCTTGAAACAGATGCTGGAACAGACCGAGGGTCTTGTCATCGATAACAGAGAGCTTGCCTTCACTCTCAGTTTCTCTGAACTCGAGATCGAAAAGACAAAAAAGCAGTCGGTAGAGCAGGCTATAGAGACTATACGTAACCGTCTTGACCAGTTTGGTCTTGCAGAACCGACGGTTGCCAAACAGGGAGATGAAAAGATCCTGGTGGAACTTCCGGGTATTAAGACACAAGAAGAGGAGCAGCGTGCAAGAGAGTTAATCTCCAGAGCCGCCTACCTTCAACTGATGGCAGTGGATGAAGAACGAAAATCCCGTGTTTATCAGATGTCTGATGCCGAAGCGGCAAGATACGGGGATATTATTCTTCCTGACGCCGAACAGGCAGGTGTGAAATACCTGATCAAAGAGATCCAGATCCTAGACGGTTCAATGCTGACCAATGCCCAGGTACAGTTTGATCAACAGACGAACCAGCCTGTGATCAGCTTCGCCCTCAATTCCGAGGGTGCGGCGATCTTTGGTGATTTCACCGGGAAAAACGTGGGGAATCACTTGGCTATTGTTCTTGACGGTAAGGTCTTCTCAGCTCCTGTTATCAATGAGCGCATCGGAGGCGGTCATGGCCAGATCTCCGGAAACTATACGGCGCAGGGTGCTCAGGATCTGGCAATCGCTCTACGTTCAGGTGCACTCTTGGCACCGATCTACCTGATGGAAAAGCGTTCGGTCGGTCCAAGCCTTGGTGCGGACAGTATTGAAGCTGCTTCAATTGCATTGGCCGGTGGATTTGTTCTTGTTGTTATCTTTATGCTTCTGTATTACAAGGTAGCGGGCATTATTGCCAATTTGGCCCTGGTCGCCAACCTGTTTATTCTGCTCGCGGTAATGGCACTCTTCGGTGCGACATTGACGCTTCCGGGTATGGCCGGTATTGTATTGACTGTCGGTATGGCGGTGGATGCGAATGTCATTATCTCCGAGCGTATTCGCGAACTTCTTTATCAAGGAGTCTCTGTGAGAAAGGCTATCGAGCAGGGGTATGAAAATGCGACCTCTGCGATTTTAGATGCCAATATCACGACCCTGATCGCGGCTATTGTCCTGTATGTTTACGGTACGGGCGCGATTAAAGGTTTTGCGATTACGATGAGTATCGGTATCCTAGCCTCGATGCTGACGGCGATACTCGGAACGCACGGTATCTACTCCATGCTTTTAAGTCGTATAGAGAAGAGTAAGAACGTGAAACTCTGGTTCGGAGTAAAGGCATAATATGGAATTCTTTAAATATACAAAAACATTTGATTTTATGAGCAAAAAGATGATCACCTTGATGGTCTCTTTGGCGCTTGTGATCAGCTCTTATGCCGTTCTTGCAACCAAGGGTCTGAACTACGGTATCGACTTTGCCGGCGGCACCGTTATTCAAGTGAAATACGACAAGGCTGCTCCTATCAATGAGATGCGCGCTCTGATTGCCACAAATGAGCTTTTCAATGGAGCGAGCATATCTGAGTTCGGCTCGCCTGATGAGGTCGTCATCCGCGTCCGCACCAGCAGTACGAGTGTGACCTCGGATATGGGAGACGTCGCCAGAGATGTACTTAAGGGCAGCGGAAACTTCGAGGTGCGCCGTGTTGATATCGTCGGTCCAAAGGTGGGAAGCGAGCTTAGAGAAAAAGGGATTATGGCTATGCTGTTGGCAGTCATGGGCATCTTGATCTATGTCTCTTTTCGATTTGAGTGGCGTTTTGCCTTGGCTTCAGTGGTTGCCTTGGTACATGATGTCTCTATTGCCCTGGGCGCGATTTCACTTTTTGCCATTGAGGTCAACCTTGATATCCTGGCCGCTATGCTGACCATCTTGGGATACTCGCTGAATGATACGATTATTGTCTTTGACCGTATTCGCGAGGGTATCAACAAGATCAAATCGGCCGTACTCGCGGAGGTCATCAATGAGTCAGTGACACGTACCCTCTCACGTACGACATTGACCTCGCTGACGACTTTTTTCGTCGTGCTTACCTTATGGATGTGGGGCGGCGAGATTATCCACGGATTTGGATTTACGCTACTTGTGGGTATAATCGTAGGTACATACTCTTCGATATTTGTCGCTTCTCCTGTTCTTATCTGGTTGGGCTTTGACATCAAAGCTTTCAGAACCAAACTTTCGGACAAAGAGAAAAGAAGAGTAGAGAAAGAGCGTATGCGCGCACAGTTCGAACAGGGAACGATGTAATCGCGAAGCGGTTACACCGAAGAACAGATAAAAAGTATATTAGGCAATAAAGCCAAAGAGTTGTCCGGTTTTAACAGCCCACAGCACACTTCACCGTGCATGGGCTTAATGCCGAGTCAAACTTAGCGTAGCTGTCGGGGCTTCTGCTTCGATGCAGTATCTTATCAATGAAAAGGGATTAAAATGGATTGGGGAAAAGTTATTTATGTGTTTTTCACATTAATGAGTTTAACATCAACGGCAGGTTTTTTGTATGAACACAGTGCGATTGCACTGTTTATGGCAGGAAGTCTGAACTTAGTATCTACCATTTTAAAAATCGGTGTACGAAACCTGCTTGCAGCAGAACTGCTGGCAAGTTCTCTGGTGGCTGACCTGCACCTGATACCTGCCTTTGTATACCTGGTTCTTGTTGGTAACACAGAGTGGGCAATAGCATTGGCTATCGGCGCATTGCTCGCAAATATCTTTTCAATGAGTCTTGTCCTTGTTGAGAGCTCAAGAACACGGGAAGAGTACTAGAAGAGAAGGCTTGGGCTTTCTCTTTTTTCCTCGATCATTACTCCTAAGCGTTAGCATCTAATATTTAGCATTAATGATTTTCAAGACGCCTCATACACGAAGTGAATAAGTCGCTTCTTTAATGAGCAAAATAGATTAGTAAGGAACAAACTTGGAATACAATCCATCCGAAGTTGAAAACAAATGGCAGAGATTTTGGGAGCAAAACGAGAGTTTTGAACCTTCAGAAGATTACAGTAAAGATAAGAAATATGTTTTGAGCATGTTCCCTTTTCCGAGCGGGCGTCTGCATATGGGTCATGTCCGTAACTATACGATAGGCGATGCCTTTGCACGTCATTACCGCCAAGCCGGAAAAAATGTTTTACACCCGATCGGCTGGGATAGTTTCGGAATGCCGGCGGAAAATGCGGCCATTAAAAACGGTTCCCATCCTAAAAAATGGACCTATGAGAACATCGATTATATGCGCTCAGAGCTCTCTCGTTTGGGACTCTCTTTTTCCAAAAAACGCGAGTTCGCTACTTCTGACGAACTCTATACGAAGTTTGAACAGGGTTTCATCATCGACATGTTCAACAAAGGCCTGATGTACTCCAAGAAAGGGCTTCTTAACTGGTGCCCGCATGACCAGACGGTACTTGCCAATGAACAGGTGGTTGACGGATGCTGCTGGAGATGTGATACGCCGATCGTCAAAAAAGAGATGAACCAGTACTACTTCAAGATCACGGATTATTCTGAGGAGCTTTTGGAAGACCTGAAAAAACTTGAAGGCGGCTGGCCGAAACAGGTCCTCACTATGCAGGAGAACTGGATAGGCAAGTCGACGGGGCTTGAATTTGATCTTCATTTTGATGAGGCTTCAAAAGCCAAGCTCTCAAATAGATTCGAGAAGTTTGACGTCTTTACGACGCGCCCGGATACTATCTACGGGGTAAGCTATTGTGCCTTAGCACCCGAGCATGAGGTCGTGACCTATATGCTTGAAAAGGGACTTTTATCGGATGAGTCTGCGCGTATAATCAAAGAGATGAAGAATGCGTCATCTATCGACAGACAAAAAGAGAAAGCAGGGGTACCTCTTGATATTTCCGTTATTCATCCTTTGACCGGCAAGTCCATTCCCGTGTGGATCGCAAATTTTGTTCTTATGGATTACGGTTCGGGTGCGGTTATGGCGGTACCGGCCCATGATGACAGGGATTATGACTTTGCTAAAAAATACGACCTTCCTATCAAGGCCGTGATCAAACCCAAGGAGGGAGAACTTCCCGAGGACAAGGCCTATACGGAGACGGGAATTCTTTTCGATTCGGGCGAGTTTGACGGGATGAAGTCTAAGGAGTCCCAGTCAAAGATCATGCATTACTTTGATACGCAAGGCCTGGGCAAGAGAGTCATCAACTTCAAACTTAAAGACTGGGGTGTCAGCCGTCAGCGTTACTGGGGTGCTCCGCTTCCGTTTATCCATTGTGAGGACTGCGGCCTTGTGATGGAGAAAAAAGAGAACCTTCCGGTTGCACTTCCTGAAGATGCTCAGATAACGGGCGAGGGTAATCCGCTCGATCATCATCCGACCTGGAAGCATTGCCAATGTCCAAAGTGCGGAAAAGATGCGATTCGTGAGACAGACACGATGGATACCTTTGTGCAGTCATCCTGGTATTTTTTACGTTATACCGCTAGCCCTTCTATCTGGGAAGAGAAGGCCTTTGATAAAAAAGAGCTTGATTACTGGATGGGCGTCGACCACTATATAGGCGGGATCGAACATGCGATTCTACACCTTCTGTACGCGCGTTTTTTTACGAAGGTCATGCGTGATCTGGGTTATGTGAACTGTGATGAGCCTTTTAATCACCTGCTGACTCAGGGAATGGTGCTTAAAGACGGTGCAAAGATGTCCAAGTCTAAGGGTAATACGGTTGACCCGGATGCGCTCGTAGAGAAGTACGGAGCGGATACGGCACGTCTGTTCATCCTTTTCGCCGCACCTCCGACCCAAGAACTTGAATGGAACGATTCGGCGGTGGAAGGAGCCTTTCGTTTTCTCAAACGTTTTGCCGATCGATCGAGCCGTGCTTATGAGACGGAGAGTATTCCTCTCCTTGATCATAATTCCCTCTCCAAAGAAGAAAAGGCTGCACGTAAGAAGGTCTATGAGGCCCTTGAACGTGCGAACGAAGTCTTTGCTGAAAGGCATACCTTCAATACTCTGATCGCGGGTGTTATGGAAGCGATGAATGCCTTGAACGAGCAAGACAATGCAGAGGTATGGACGGAAGGATATTGGATAATCTCTTCTATTATCGAACCGATTGTCCCGCATCTTTCATGGGAGATCGCAGAGAGGCTCTTTAAACGTAAAAACTTCAGACAATTAGAGGTCTTGGAGGAGGTATTTACAGTCGATTCAATCTCTATGGGTGTTTCCATCAATGGCAAAAAACGTACCGAGATAGAGCTCTCCCCGACGGCAGATAAGGATGAGGTCTTAGCCGTGGCCAAAGAGGCCGCTGAAAAATGGATAGAAGGCAAAACTATCGTTAAAGAGATCATTGTTCCGAACAAGCTTGTGAATCTGGTTATAAAATAATGTACTCTGAGGGAAATCTCCAAGGTCTAAGAGCACTGCTCGGGCTTGTTTTGCTGCTGCTCTTGACGGGATGCGGGTATCTGCCTGCATCCAAACAGGCGCGAAAGGCCGTGGGGGAGAGACTCTTCGTCGAAGTCACTGTCTCCCTTCAAGACCCCGAGAATGCTGTGATCATCAAAGATGCCGCCCGCAAGGCGGTCGTTACACGCTTTCATTCATCTTTAGTCCCCCAGGCTGAAGCAAAGACGACATTGTGGGTTGAGCTGGCCGGCATTAGTTTTACGCCTTTGCAGTATGATGAAAATGGGTATATAATCATTTACAGGGCGAATACCTCGATCCGGGTGACCCGTAGAAGCGGAGGTAGTAAAAAGGTATATAAAGCACAAGGGACCTTTGATTTTGGGATAGAGCCAAATGCGGTTATCACCGACACGCAGCGTTTCGACGCGATCTCTCAGGCATCACTGAAGGCGCTCGACTCTTTCGTTGCTCAGGTTGGAGCAGAAGGAAGTAGGCTATAATATAAAGATGCTAGATACGAGGTGTCTTAGTGTACAGGAGAGAAGATGACAGTGAATCACATCATTAAACGTGCATTTGAACGTCTCAAAAAAGAAGATAAGCTATTAACCCCTGATTTTTACATGGAGGCTTTCTGCAAAGAGGCAAAGGCCGCAGGGATCATCGTTGAAGACTGTAACCAGGTTGAAAAGTTTACTAAAAAACTCGACCCCTCTATACAAAATGAACTCAAGCAGTACCGTGTAAAAACACTCAATGAGCTCGTAAGTTTTTTTATCGCCAAACTAAACCGCTCCAAGCCTGCGGAAGCGAGTGCACAGAACAGCGCGCTAAACTCTCTTGTAAAACGTATTTTGCAAACTGTCGCCTCTTTGCACAACGCCCAATTAAGCGCCTTGTCAACGAAGTCTATCAAGGATTTGGAGCTTGTGAGCGATGCCGGACAGATAGAAAAAATCAAAGACGAATGGATAAATTTCTTAACGATTTACGATGATAGTTTTTTTGATGTTTTAAAACCGTACGGCAAGGTAAACAAGAGTGATATCAAAAAGACTATCGAGAGCTTAAAGCTTACAAAAAGCCATGAGACAGATGAAGCAGAGTATAGAAACCTTGCCCTGCTTTTTATTGCTTCTTTCGCCCCGTCTATCGCATCAAGCGTCAACGAGGAGCTTGCGCGTATTTCTGAAGAGATCCGCGCCAACCCTCAGAGCCTGAGCTCGGATACGATGATGCAGTCTATCAAGCGCGCAATAAGAACACGTGTCGCCTTGGACAAGGATCATATGAAAAAGATGCTCCGTTCCTTGGACGGTGTCCTCGAGAAACTGTCAACTCAGGTCCTCTCCCTCATTGAAAAAACGGACCACTCAGGAAATGAGATTGCCAAGATAAAACAGAATCTTGAGAATCTGGAACTGGGGCAGAGCGATGATTTTAAATCAGCCCATAAAAAACTTTATACGATCGCATCCTCGCTTGAAGAAGAGACTCAGTTTTTGGGTTCGGAGTTAAAAGAACATACCGACGTGATATCCGAGATGGAAGAGAAGATCAAGGGCCTGGAAAAAGAGTTGCAAGTCGCCAAAAAAGCCTCGCGGGAAGACGCGCTTACCAGACTCTACAACAAACGTGCCCTGGACGAGTTTTTAGAGATCCGCGAGGGCGAGTATAAGCGGTATGAAAAGCCGTACAGCGTAGTCTTCTTCGATATTGACCTCTTTAAACAAGTCAATGATACCTACGGACATGATGCCGGAGATGTCGTCTTGCAAGGTTTTGCCCAGATTTTTAGAAAGATCGCGCGAAATGTTGATATAGTCGGCCGGTACGGAGGTGAAGAGTTCTTGGCAATTCTTAGTGAAACCGACCGTAAAGGGGTGGAAGTCTTTGCAGAAAAGGTAAGAAAGAAGCTTGAGGTCAGCCGTTTTGTACATGCCGGCAAAAAACTGCAAGTCACGATAAGCGGAGGGGCCTCGTTCAGAGAAGAGTATCCCTCGATGAGTGCAATGATGAAAGCGGCGGATGAGAAGCTTTATAAGGCAAAAGAGGCTGGTCGCAACCAGATAAAAGTATGAACTTAAATGAATTTCTTGAACAAAAACCGCTCTATTACTCCGAGATAGATTATACCCGTATGCCCCGGGCTTATGCCTCGATCAAGGAGCATTTGAATATTCCCAAAATCATTCATCTTGTCGGCACCAACGGTAAGGGTACGACGGGCCGTTTTATCGCAAATGCCCTTTTCGCCCTGAGTCTGAACGTCGGACACTATACCTCCCCGCATATTCAAAAGTTTAATGAACGTATCTGGCTCAATGGAAAAGATGCGGATGAGGAGACTCTGGAATCGGCGCATCAGAGACTGCAGACTCTTCTGCACGATGACTTCAAAAAAAGTCTGAGCTATTTTGAATACACTACACTCTTGGCAATGCTGGTTTATCAAGGCTGTGACTATGTCGTGCTTGAAGCCGGTCTAGGAGGCGAATATGACGCTACAAACGTCTTCGCAAAGGTTTTATCTGTTATCACGCCTATCGGTATGGATCATCAAGATTTTTTAGGCGATACAATCACAGAGATAGCCCGGACAAAGTTAAGAAGCGTGACGAACAAGGCCATAGTCGCGGAGCAGAAGTTTAAGGAGGTGATGGAGGTCGCCCAAGAGCTTCAGGCCTCATCAAACCTGAACTTTATAAGTTACAAGAGCTGTCTGGATGAGGAGATGGTCAGTATGGCGGAAGAGATCTCCCAGGAGAAAGAACTGCCGCATTACCTCCAGGAAAACTTACTCTTAGCGATGAGTGTTGTTAAAGAATTAGGTTATAAAATTAAGAAAAACTTATTTAACTCTCAGCAACTGCAGGGTAGAATGGAAAAAATAAAGCCCAATGTCTGGCTGGATGTCGGACATAACAGCCTTGCTGCGGAGGCAATTGCACACAGTTTTTTCCCGAAATCGGTGAATTTGGTTTACAACAGCTATAAAGACAAGGACTATATGTCGATATTGGCTATACTCGGACCTATCGCAAAGCAGGTAGAGATTATTCCCATTAAGGACGAACGCATAGTTCCGCATGAAGATCTGGTCGCGGCGATCAGGAAGAATGGACTGGAATACAAGAGCTTCGAGGGAATAGATAAGGATGAGAACTATTTAGTTTTTGGATCCTTCAGTGTAGCAGAAGCATTTAATAAGTTCTGCTAGAATGGTGCGAGAAAGGATAAGCTATATTTTTCAGGTATAAATTATCAGATTAGGGATCTCGTATCAGAGAAAACCTATGTTGACAGGGCTCAAGAGAAGCCCTTCTTTTAGAGCAGGATAAAGGTGTTTTTTGCATGCATAATCAGTTTACGGTAACGATTCACGATGTAGATGGGATGAGGCAGTTTAATATTCATCAGGTCATCAAACGCATAGGGATATATCTCCTGGCTTTTATACTCTTGATCTTTGCTCTGGCGGCATTTTCAATCGCTTATTTGAATAGCAGTGTCAATAAGATTGAAGTAAAAAAAGAGCAGATGCAAAGAGCCTACATGGCCCTGGAGAGTAAAAACAGGCATCTTAAAAATACGGTTTCGCTCACGGAAGAGACCCTGAAAGAAAAACGCGATGAACTGGTTGCGGTCAGAGACAAACTCTCCGATATAGAAAACCTGATCGGCCTTTCAATAGAAGAGGGAACAAGCCTGCAGGAACGGGTCGACCTTGCTGCGGTGACCTCTGAAGAGATGGCCAAGCTTATGCAGTATATACCCAACGGTTCGCCCATTGAATACAGAGGGATCACCTCCAAGTTTGGGTACCGAACCCATCCGACACTTCAGCGAAAGGAGTTTCATAGAGGTTCGGATATGAAAGCGCCTATGAACACGCCTGTCTATGCGACTGCAGATGCCGTTGTCGAGTGGGCCGCTCCGCATAAATCAAGCGGATACGGAAAGCTCATTATTTTGGATCACAGTTACGGGTTTAAGACTTATTTTGGGCACCTTAATAAAATTGTGGTAAAATCAGGCCAATTTATTAAACGCGGCGACTTGGTGGGGTATACCGGAAACAGCGGTATGTCTAACGGCCCTCATCTGCATTATGAGGTCAGATTTGTTCAAAGAGCTCTGAACCCATTCTGGTTTGTTAAATGGGATATCGCCTCATACAAGTCAATATTTGAAAAGGAAAAAAACGTACCATGGCAATCTTTAATAACGGCGACAACACGCCTACACAAAACAACAATACCACCATTATCACAGAAGGTTCTTTTATCAAGGGCGAGATGACCCTAGACTGCAATCTGTATATAGACGGCGAGTTCGAAGGAAGCATACACTCTAAGAAGTTGATCACGATCGGAAAAAGCGGAAAGGTCCGCGGTGATATTCACGCGAATCACCTTGTCGTCCAGGGAAGCGCAGAGGGTTCAGTCAAGGCCGAACGTCTTGAGATTATGGCATCAGGAAGAGTGGTCGGCTCTATCTTGTCAGGCGAGCTGGTAATCGAAGCCAAAGGGTATTTTGAAGGCGAAAGCAAGATCAAAAATAAAGAGATGAAAAGCAAGCCCGTAAACACCGTTATAAACGAGAAGAAGAAAGAGGCGTGAGCCAAAGTAGATTTTACGAATACCTTCAGAGTAATTCCCCCGAACTTATCATAGTAAAAGATGCCAAAGAAGCTTCTTCCCTGGCAGATATCGCAGCCTTTTGTCAAAAGGAGTTTTTGCTTTTCCCCGATCTGCGTGCGATCAGCGGTGATGACCTGCGTTCTTTCAAGGGTGAGCTCTTTGAACTTTTTTCGGCACTCAACCTTTACAAGAAGGCTGCCAAGAAACCCTTGGTGATCGCACCGGTCAAGACTCTTTCTCATGCTCTGCCCAAGGCGGAACTTTGCGACAGCATGAACCTGGAATTCGGCGAGAGGATCGCCCTGGAAGGCTTTAAAAAAGAGATGCTCTTTTGGGGATACAGCTTTGTCGATATCGTCGAAGAGAAGGGGGAGGTCTCCTTTCGCGGGGATATCATCGATATCTTCCCCATAAACTCGGCCAAACCCTACCGCATCTCTCTGTTCGATGACGAGATCGAAGAGATCCGTGCCTTTGAGCTGGAGACGCAAAAAAGTATCAAGGAAGAGATCGAGAAGATCGAGATCATTCCAGCGTTTTTTGCCCTGAACGAAGAGCAGTATGACAGCCTGAAAGCCAAATGTGAAAACTCCGCATCGGACAGTTTTGTCAAGGATATCTTCTCTTTGGGTCTGTGGCATCTGGAGGATCTGAGCGAGGCCTTTATGGAAGGCAAGAAGGCTCTCTTTTCGTCCGACCTCTCCTTGGAAATGGAAGAGATATACGCCTTTGACGAGAACGCGGTAAGCGAGACGTACTTTGATATCAAGATCATTCCCGAGGCGAGCGAGTATTCCGAGTTTTCCCTGATAGACATCCATCGTACCCTGGACGTCCATAAGGAGAAGAAGATCACCCTTATCGCTTCGAATGAAGCGCAGATCAAACAGCAGGATCTGCATGATACCTCAAAGGTCAATGTCGTCTACTCCAATGTCATCGTCAACCTTATCGGCGAGAAAGAACTTATCTTTTCGCTCAACAAGCCCATCAAGAAGAAGCGAAGAAAAAAGAGCAGCATCATCCTTGACGAGCTGAAACCCGGTGATTATATCGTGCATGAAGATTACGGGGTCGGTATCTTTGAAAAGATAGAACAGGCCGAGATACTCGGCGGGGTCAAAGACTTTGTCTCTATCTCTTATCAGGGGGAGGAGAAGGTTCTGCTCCCCGTTGAAAACCTTGAGTCGATAGACAGATATATCTCTTCGGGCTCCTTGCCCGTCTTGGACCGTCTTGGGAAAGGAAGCTTCGGAAAGCTAAAAGAGAAGGTCAAGAAGAAACTCTTCGAGATCGCAGGAGAGATCATCAACCTTGCGGCCTCGCGGGCTCTTATCAAGGCACCGAAAATCCTCAGCGATGCCAAAAAGATCAAGGCCTTTCAGGAGGCTGCCGGATTCGAGTACACGGAAGACCAGGCGCGTTCCATAAAAGAGATCATATCCGATATCGGACAAGAGAAGGTCATGGACAGGCTTCTGAGCGGAGATGTAGGTTTCGGCAAGACAGAAGTCGCCATGAACGCGATATATGCCGCCTATCTGAGCGGGCATCAGTCCGCGCTTATCGTGCCCACGACCCTGCTCTCTTCCCAGCATTACAAATCTCTGATCGAGCGTTTCGAGCCTTATGATATCAAGATTTCCAAGCTGGACCGTTTTGTATCGACCAAGGATAAGAACCAGATCTTAAAGGCCTTGAAATCCGGAGAACTGGATGTCGTTGTCGGAACCCATGCCCTCTTTTCGGCAGAGTTCTTCAGACCGGGCCTTATCATCATCGATGAGGAGCATAAGTTCGGTGTCAAGCAGAAAGAGAAGCTGAAGACCCTTTATGAAAAAGTACACCTTCTTTCCATGAGTGCTACCCCTATCCCGCGAAGTCTGAACCAGGCCATGTCCTCCATCAAACAGATGTCTACGCTGATGACGCCGCCGTCGGAGCGACAGGGGGTACGGACCTTCGTCAAAGAGTATGACGAGAAGCTTCTCAAAGAGGTGATACTGCGTGAACTGCGACGCGGGGGACAGCTCTTTTATGTCTTCAACTCCATCGATACTATGCCTATCAAGAAAAGAGAACTTCTGCAGATACTTCCCAATCTTCGTATCCTGATGCTTCACTCCAAGGTCTCTGCCGCGGAGACGGAAAAAGAGCTGATGAAGTTTCAAAACGGAGAGTACGACCTCCTTCTTGCGACCTCTATCATCGAGTCGGGCATCCATATGCCGACGGTCAATACGATGCTGATAGACGGGGCGGACAGGTTCGGTATAGCCGACCTTCACCAGCTTCGCGGACGCGTGGGGCGGGGCCACATCGAGGGGTATGCCTATTTTATCGTAGATGACAAGGAAAATCTGACGGATGAGGCGAAGAAGCGCCTTATCGCCCTCGAGTCAAACAGCTTTCTGGGAAGCGGTTCGGTTCTTGCCTATCACGACCTGGAGATCCGAGGGGGAGGAAACCTTATCGGAGACGCGCAAAGCGGCCATATCAAGAACATCGGTTACTCTCTCTACCTCCGTATGCTTGAAGACGCTATCAAAGAGCTTTCAAACCAGCAGGAGCTTGAGCGCAAAAAAGTCGATATCAAACTGACCATCTCCGCCTTTATATCCGATGAGGTCGTTCGTGAAGAACGCCTTCGTCTGGAGCTGTACAGACGTCTGAGCCATTGTGAAGAGGTGACGGAGGTGTATGAGCTTGAAGAAGAGACGATCGACCGGTTTGGAAAACTAGACATCAACACCAAGCAGTTCTTTGAACTGATCGTCATCAAGCTTTTGAGCATAGAAAAGTCTATCACGCTTATCGGTAATTACGGACAGAATATCTCTATTACCTATTCGAACGGTTCGACGGAGAGTATCAAATCACCGTCTAAAGATGACGACGATATCATCAAAGAGGTTCTTACTTATTTGAGAAGTGCTAAGCGGAAGGTGCTTTAGTAAAAAATCTCTGCGTGATTATTAACGTTTATCGTGAGCAATAGTTCCATCCTAGGGGAAACTATTGCACTCCTCATACTTGTTAGATAGTAGTAGCACTTGCTAACCTAATTTTTCTAAGGAAAAAAATATACCACTACTTGCAATCATCATGTTTGTAAGAAACAATACACTTGCTAATGGTTCACTTTGTTGAGTTGGTGAAGCATATAAACATATAAGGATTAGAAGAAGTCCCCACCCTGCGAAAGCAGAGCTCAGCAAGATATTGACCCATTTTAAGACAATTGATGTGTTTTCATCTGTGCTTGTATACATTTGCATTAATGCAAGTGTAGTACCTGAAAACGCTATAAATGCTAGTAAGGTTGTTAATAATATATTTTTCAATCTATCCCGTTGTACAGGCGCACAGCGCCTGTACAACGATTAAACTGAGCTATCCTGGATGCTCAAAGCGAAGCGGCGAGTAGTCAGGATTAGCTCCAGCGCCATGTTAGTGGATGTTGTTTCCAGGAGCAATGCCATCACCTCTTCTTTGCACTAGGCGAGACAAATGAACTCCATTGCCTTGAAGATACATTACAGAGCTCGAGAAAACATTGCCCAAAACATTACTTCGACATGAGATTTAGCAACAATATCGAATTCTTTCTCTCTTCCTTTTCGATATTTTTCAGCCATTTTTTTATGTGCGAAATCGATTATTTCATTGGTATAACCCGCGTACCATTCAAATGGTGAATCGCCCTTTAAATGTTCCGAGAAATCTGGTCCTGAAAACCCCTGGCGTATATAATTCTGCAGATCAGAAATATAGGTTTGGACAAATTCTACATCCTCTTTATAGCCCAGGTTACTGTGTCCGGTAACCATCACATCCCAATCCATAGTTAATAATGTGTCAATGTCGTTTTTATACGCTATAGCATCCTCTACGTTGGAAAAACTCCTAAACTCCAATTGATCAGGGTGAATAAGGTCAATCGCATGTAAAATTCTACGATTTCCATCTTTAATTAAAAAAGCGGTATTATCTGGTGTATGACCATCGAAGTTGCTAAAAACTTCAATATTGTGATCTTCAAAATGCAATTCATCTGTAATTATTTTAGTTACAGGCGCAGGCATGCTCACCTTGTGAGAAATCAACGAGCCATGAACCTCTTCTGTTGAATATATATCTATATCCATACCCTCGAGCTCTTTCAAAATAACACTGGAATCCCCGATATGATCTGCGTGAGCATGGGAGTATACAATTGCGCTAAGCGGTCTATCGGTGATTGATCTAATCGCTTGTAAAAGCCGTTTGCCGACTCCATGGGGTGCATCAATAAGCAATACGCTCTCTTTACCGACCAACACGGTAACGTTGTAATTCGATAGTGAAATCCAATAGACATTCTCACTTAATCGTTGGATCTCATATACCTTTTTGAAACGTTCAAGGTGTCCACCTTCAACTTTCTGCAAATTGACCGCGATTTCAGTTGGCGACGCGGGTTTATAGATAAATTCAACGGCCGATGCATTTGTTGATAAATACAGGGCAACTACCATCAATAATGCACTACTGCTGTTAATCATTCTCATAGCGTTTTCCAGTTTTCTTTGGTTTTTAAGTTATCCGTCGCTTCTCCAAAAAGTACAAAAACATTATCTCATGTTAATTATAGAAGACCAAAAATCTAGGTAATCCTCTAATATTCATGCATATTTTATACATGTAAGGCTTAAAAATTAACTTATTTGAACATAAAATGTGTTCAGATGAGTTATGAAAATGACTTAATCAGGCAATGTTGATTCAAACTTACGATTGTTAGATGATGTATAAGTGTTCATAATAGGCTTATTTGAACAAAGGTGTTGCAATAAGTCAAAAAATTTATTTGCTATACACTTGGTTCTAGCAAAGTAAGAATTGATAGCTTATATTTTTCAATAGAAACAGTTTGACCAAGTCGGATGTTTATATAATGTTCTCATACTTCTTTTGACCGCAAAAGGAAGTATGCAAGAAAACTTTCTCAACGGCTTCGAGCCCGATGGCTATCGGATTCCTTCCTCCAAGAATAAATTATCCTAAAAGCTCAAAACTCACTGCGTTCAGACAGTTGAGTTTTCTTCACGGAGAATCTCTTCTTTCCGAAAGCTCTGTAGAGGTTTCGACGAGCATCAAGCGGTGACGCATTGATGAATGTAAAAACTAAGGTTTTTATCCCTGTTCAGCTATATAAACATAAGCAGTTCTTTTTGTTGAGGAAGTTTCACAAAACCTTAGTTTCTGAATAAAACGATGCGTTACCGTATGAATGCGTCAGAGCCTCTGCAAAGCTGAACGGAAGTCAAGTTTTATCGTTTAGAAAACTCAACTGTCTGAACGCAGTGAGTTTTGAGTTTTTAGATAATACTTGAGTGAAGTGAGGGAACCTGACAGCAGTCAGGCTTGAAGTCGCGGAGAGAGCTTTTCGCTTCCTTTTTGCGGAAAAAAAGGATGAGATACGCTAAAAAAAAGTAATCAGAAAAGAATATTTATACTCTTGAGGAAATAAAGACTTTATAGATTAAAGAGACAAGTACGAAGGAAGAGATAATGCTACAATGTCATAATTAAAACATCTGGAAGAATTATGCGCATAGCCTTCATCGGAGACATCATAGGCCGTCCGGGCCGCTCCATCATCAAAGAAAACTTGAAGAGTCTAAGAGAGGAACACGGCATTGACTTCGTCATAGCCAATTACGAGAACGCCTCCCACGGCTTCGGACTGACGCCTAAGAATGCGGCGGAACTTTTCAATGCGGGTATAGACGTGATGACGGGCGGAAACCACAGCTGGGATAAAAAAGAGATACACGGTATGTTTG
>CAXGZT010000013.1:0-23467 GCA_964014335.1 uncultured Campylobacterales bacterium
ATGACGAAGCCTCTGCTTGGAGAGGCTAAAGGGTTCTTAATTAAAGAAAGCGCTTACAGCGCTTTTCTAAAGAAGGTTCTATAGGGCCTTTGTCATGATGCGGTTCATGCGAGAAATAAACCCTGCCGTGTCATCGATTTCCATACCTTCAAAAAGCTTTGCCTGGTCGAGAAGAACGTGTGCCGCATCGTTGATAAGATTCTGATCAGCAGAGTCTTTAAGCTTGGTCAAAATTTCATGCTTGGGATTAATCTGTAATATCGGTTTGATCGGTGGCACATCGGCTGCATTGCCCATTTGTGCCATCATCTGTGCCATCATATAGCTCGGGTCTTCTTTATCTATTCTCAGGCATACCGGAGAGTCGGTGAGGTCGGATGTAATCTCGACCTCTTTAACATCCTCGCCAAGGGTCTCTTTGAACTCTTTAAGAAGGGTGTCGAACTCTTTGCTTGTCTCCTCTTCCGCTTTCTTCTCCTCTTCACTCTCTTCGAATTTTGCGTCGGCAACGTTTACAAACTTGTACTCTTTGTACTCTTGAACCATCGGGAAGACGATAGTATCGATCTCTTCGTTTAGGATAAGAACATCAATATCCTTAGCCTTGAAACGCTCTAAAGAGGGCGAATTTTTAAGCATGGCAAGAGCCATCTTACCCGTGATGTAATAGATCTCTTTTTTCTCTTCGTCTACGTTTTTAACAAACTCTTCGATTGAGGTCGTTTCCTCAGATTTAAGCGTGTTGAATTTCATAAGCTCAAGAAGTTTTTCTCTATTACCCATGTCGGAGTAGATTCCCTCTTTTAGACAGTTTCCAAACTCGGCGTAGAACTTGCTGTACTTTTCACTGTCTTTTTTCATCATCTTGGAAAGCTCGGAAAGAACCTTTTTAACCGATGCATTTTTGATCTTGGACATAACCGGATTAGACTGCAGGATCTCACGGCTGACATTTAGAGGAAGATCGGCAGAATCGATCACACCGCGTAGGAAACGGAGGTAGGTCGGCATAAGCTCTTTTTCGTCATCCGTAATGAAAACACGGTTGATATAGAGTTTGATACCTGTCTGGTAGTCAACACGGTAGAGGTCCATAGGCGCTTTTTCGGGAATATAGAAAAGTGTCGTGTATTCGACAGCACCCTCGGCCTTGTTATGCATCCATGTTAAAGGCTCACCTGAATCGTGAGAGATACTGGTATAGAAGTCTTTATACTCTTCATCTTTGATCTCACTTTTGGCAATTGACCATAAAGCGTTAGCCTTGTTGATCTGCTCGTTTTTGATCTCGGTGGTAGCAGCCTTGGTCTCTTTTCCCTCATCATCCGTCTCGGCAGCAACATAATGCTCCTTGTCCATGAAGATCGGGAAAGGGATGTGGTTGGAGTATTTTTTGATGATAGCGTCTAAGCGGTGTTCTTCCAGGAACTCCTGCTCTTCATCTTTGAGGTGCATAGTGATCGTCGTACCGTGACCGTCTCTGGAAGCTTCTTCTAGATCATACTCGCCCGTACCTTCAGAAACCCATTTATAGGCCTTGTCCGTGCCCGCTTTTTGTGAGATGACCTCTACCTTGTCCGCAACCATGAATGAAGCGTAAAAACCGACACCGAACTGACCGATAAGCTGGGAATCTTTCTTCTCATCGCCTGAAAGGTTTTCCAAGAATGCCTTTGTTCCTGATTTCGCGATCGTACCGAGGTGAGAAACCAAGTCTGCCTCATCCATGCCGATACCGCTGTCGGAGATGATGAGCTGTTTTGCCTCTTTGTTAAATGTGATGTCGATACGAGGTGAAAATGCGACACCTTTGTACTCCTCATCGGTAAGAACAAGCATATTCAGCTTATCAAGCGCGTCCGAAGCATTCGATACGAGTTCGCGCAGAAAGATCTCTTTGTTAGAGTAAAGTGAATGAATCATCAATTGTAGAATTTGATTGACTTCTGTCTGAAACTGATGTTTTGCCATGTAATAGCTCCTGTAGTAAAATATCCGTGATTATAGCAAAAAAATAAAATATAGAGCAAGTGTTGTCAACAAACATTAGTCTATTTCACTAAAGTTTGTTTAGTAGATGATATTAGAGAGATAGAGTCCGTTAGGCGGGGCAAGCCTTCTGTTATATGTTTTTTTACATTGGAGCTGTTCGAGCAAGGCCTGCTTGAACAGCTTTTGTTCATTGACCTTAAGCAGAAATCCCACCATCATTCTGATCTGGGAGCGTAAAAAACCGTTAGCCTCAAAATAAAGAACAACCTTATTCTGATAGGTATAGACCCTTGTCTTGTAGATAGTGCGGGTATGGCTCTTACTTCCGCCGCCGCTTTTCATAAACAGCGAGAAATCATGCTCGCCTTCAAAGAGTTTGATGCTCTCCTTTAGAAGAGAAATATCGAGTTTTACAGAAGTGAAGGTAACGAAAGGGGTTTCAAAGGGATTACTCTCTTCGTCACAAAGTATATAACGATAGGCCCTGCGTTTGGCACTGTATCGTGCATGAAAACCATCATCTGCCTGGCTGAGATGGCGTACCTTGATGCTGTCAGGAAGCTTGTGCTGAAGGTGTTCTTTGAGTTTAGAAAGGTCGGACCAGAAAGGGGGGACCGTGCAATGAATTACCTGCTTGAAGGCATGAACACCTGCGTCTGTACGTCCGCTGGCGTGTAGTTTAGTCCTGATATTAAGCGATTGCAAAGCTTCATAGAGTTTCCCCATGACAGTGTTTCGGGTATGCTTTTGGACCTGGGATCCTTCATAAGCACTTCCGTTATAGGAGATAAGCAGTTTGATTTTCATCTAATACCGTTTTACTACTTTTTGATAATACAGGTATGTGACACTTACGAGTGTTAGAAGACTGATCAGTGCTATAGTGTAAAGCCCCAGAGGTTTTGCTATGGTAAAGGTCGCTCCGTAATAGATCAAAATAGCGGCAAAGATATAGGCATAGGTATAACCTTTCTGATGACGCGCGTTGATAATACCGATGGTCGGGACAAGTAAAACAGTGAGCAGCGGGAAAAGTGCAACGAGCATATTGATAGTGAACTTTCGTGTCATCTTCTCGCGTTTGTCCGGGTTCTGCCAGTACTGTACCGTATCCCTGTACTCATCCGTATCGGCTATGGTAGTGTCGTTGATATACATCTTTCTATATGACATCTGAGAGAGTGAGTCTTGAGAATACTCAAAACCCTTACCATGTTCAAGTTGCAGCTTTAAGACACCTTTTTCAGTGACGATACCGGCCTTTTCTGCCAGGATAAGGGTCTCTTCCTTTTGTTTTTGGTTGAAAAGGATGATGTCCGAGAAATGCCCGTTATCATGATCTTGTCCGACAAAGATAAGCCAGTCGCCAAACTTGTGTCCGTATTCGGAGGCCTGTATATTGAATTTAGCCTCCGTGGTTTTCGTTTTGATAAAGTTCTTATAGAGGTTTTTGGTGTGTGGAGCGAGAATGAAAAACAGAATAATCAGCAGAGACGACTGAAAAAAAGCAAGTTTTGTAAAGAACCTTAAGAGACTTGAAGGCTTTATCCCCAGAGAGAAGATGACGATCATCTCATAATCAAAAGAGAGCTTGGCAATCGTCATGACCGCAGAGATGAAAAAAGTGACCGGAAGGGTGTAAAAGAGAAGATCGGGAAGCATGAAGAGGTAGAGTTTTACCATTTCAAAGAAACTGAGTTGAATAATAGAGGTGAAGGCGGCGATCTTTACCAGCATGATGACGGATGCGATGACGTACAAAGGCAGAAAGATCGAGAAATATATCTGCGAAAAATTAGAGAGCAGATAGGCTTTGAGCTTATCCATATAGACTGTTCCAATAGTCAAGAAATGCAAAGTCAAAGATATAGACGATAAAAAGTGCCAGAGCTAAAAAGGGTACGTATGGGACCATCTTGCTTTCGTCCGTCTCGTTTCTCATCAGGAGCATTATCGGCAGGGCCAAGAGCGCAGAGACAAAGATCGCCACAAGTCCCAGTTTGATACCCAGCATGGCGCCCATGGTTCCGGCGACCATAAGATCGCCTTCGCCCAAGGCCTCTTTTTTCATCAGGTAAGAGAGGTAAAACCGCAAGAGGGCAAAACCGCCGACAAAGAGCAGGGAGTTTTCAAAGTTAAGCACAAAGCCTTGCAGACTTGTCGCTGCGATGACGGCTGTTGTCAAGGCCAATAGGTTAAGGCTGTCAGGAACCATCTTCGTATAATAGTCGATGACGGAAAGAGCAAGCAAAAAGCTGAATGAAAGGGCTATCACCAATCCCATATAACCTAGACCGAGTTTAAAGAAAACGGTGGCAAAAATGAGACCTGTTAAAAGTTCAACGATGGGGTATTGAACAGATATCTTTTCTTTGCAAAAGGCACATCTTCCTCTTAGAAACAGCCAGGAGAAGAGGGGTATGTTGTGATAGAGCTTGAGTGGCGTATTGCATTTTGGGCAGTGTGAAGCAGGGAAGGCAATGTTTTCATTTTTCGGAATACGGGCTATTAGAACATTTAAAAACGAGCCGAAAACCAAACCGATCAGTAGAACAAAAAAGGCTGTGCCTATCTGCAGAAGGGATACCTCTTCAAGTCCAAAAGTCATTTAACACCCCCAAAGCGTCTGTCTATTTTTTTATATGATGCAATAATACTCTCTAACTCTTTACTTGTAAAGTCAGGCCATAGGGTATTGGTAAAAAAGAGTTCTGCATAGGCAGATTGCCATAAAAGATAGTTGGAGAGCCTATGATCGCCCCCGCTTCGTATAAAGAGATCAACATTATGTTTGCAATCAAGCGCATTGTTCAAACTCTCTTCGGTGATCATCTCAGAACCCTTCAAGGAGTTGACTGCGCGCAAGATCTCATTTCGCGAACCGTAATTGAGGGCAAGATGCTGGATGAGATTGGAACAGTGTTTTGTCTCCTCTTCCAGCTTGGAAATCTGCTTCTGAAGTCCTGCGGAAAATCGTGTCACATCTCCGATCATCTCGAACTTGACACCGAGTTTCAAGTAAGTCGGAAGTTCGTTTTCAAGATAACGAGAAAGCAGTTTCATAAGAAACTCTACCTCCATTTTTGGACGCTTCCAGTTTTCGGTACTGAAGGCGTACAGGCTCAAACGTTTGACCTCTGGGTTTTTCGAGCAGTAGCTAGTGATATCACGGATGGTCTCTGCTCCGGCCTCATGACCGACAAAGCGCTTCTTGCCTTGCCGTTCTGCCCAACGGCCGTTCCCGTCCATGATTATTGCAATATGTTGTGCTTCATTCATATATTAATATCCAAAATTTTCTCATTCAGAACAAAGAGGGGAGAAATCTCATCTTTGAGCCGAATATCCAAGGCATTTTTTAAAGAAAATTCCCCTGCATGTTTTTCCAGCAGGATCAAACTCTCTTCAAAGAGTACGTTCAGAGTTATAAACACTCTCTCATCTTTTAGGCTAAGGGTACCCTCAAGCGGGCCAAGATGCTTTAGATGTGCATAAAATTGTACTTCATCTTGGCTTTGTTTTTCTTGTTTTTTCCGTTTTTTGTACTGTAAGAGCCCAAATCCGTCTCTGTAGGTGAACGGCAGGGAGGTGTGGCCTTGAGACAGGCCTAAAAGAACTTGGGTGTAAAAACTAAACTCCTCTTTTGAGGAGCTGTTTGATAGTGTGGCGAGAAGCTTGGCATGCAGTTCGGTAATAGCCTCTTTTGAGGGTTTCTTGAAATGCGAGACGAGTTCATCGAGTTGAAAGAGGGTTTGTTCCGGTTTTAGGGGTATTTTATGAAAATGTTTTAAAAATAGAGTGTTGCTTTTACCGTCGTGTGAGACAGAGGCAAGGTATTTTGTCCCGACATCCAGAGCCTTGTCCGTTAGGGTCTCGAAGTTTCTGTCTCTGATCTGAAGAAGGAACTTCTGCGGAGATATTTTTTTCAGGACTAAAACCTCTACCGGAAGCAGGGAGGAGAGTCTGTTCGATGAGAGTTCAGCTAAGAGATTCTGAAGCTGAGGCAGGGAGGCTATGATCATAGGCTCTTGCAAAGCTCCGCAAGTTTGAGTGAAAGGGAGAGTTTGTCTTGGCGCGGCAGGCTTGTCTGTTTCTCTTTAGTGATAAATTCAAGAGCATTGTCAGATGTAGCAAAGCTTGAGCTGTCTTTTAAAAGGTTGTAGCAGACCGCATTCAGACCTTTTTTTTCTAACATGGCTTTGGCATTGTCAAGACCTTTGCTCTTATCCATTTCGGCTTTAAAACCGATGGTGTAAATCCCCTCTTTGTCGATAGAAGAGAGAAGATCGCTGTTCTCTTTCAGTTCTAGTGACCACTGCTCGCCGATATCAGATTTCTTGACTTTCCCATGTTGTGGAAAAGCAGGTATGTAGTCACTTACAGCGGCTGCCATAAAGACAAAGGGCTTTTTTTGAATCGGTTCGGGGTCAGCATCACCCATCCTGCCTTTCTTGGCCGCACGGATAGAATCCGTCAGATATTCCAGCATCTCTTCCGAGCTTTCCACAGAGATCTGATACATTGCCTGCGGAAGGCGTTCAGGAAAGGCGGAGGAGATAAAGCTTACATCGGCTCCTTTGAAAAACAGGGCAAGGGCAAGCGAAGAGCCCATCTTGCCGCTGGAAAAGTTAGAGAGGTAGCGTACATCATCGATCTTCTCTATGGTGCCGCCGCCCGTGACGATGACACGTCTATTCGTCCAAAACTCTTCTTTCAGAAGCATCTGGCAGGTCTGAAAATAGATATCTTCGATATCGATCAGCGCACCGTCACCTTTGGTGTTACAAGCAAGCAGCTTTGTCTGGGTGTTCATGACGGTGTAGTTTGAAAGAGCAAGCATCTTCATGGAGTGCGAGATGATAGGATTGTTCATCATGTTGGTATTGGCTGCAGGACAGAGCAGCTTCTCATGCGGATAGGCGAGGGCAGTCTGAAGCAGAAGGTTGTCCGCGATCGCATTGGAGAGTTTGGCAATGGTGTTTGCAGAAGCCGGCGCGATGACAAAGAGATCCGCCCATTCACCTATCTTGATATGGTTCAGATCCTTGTCCCAGGCTTCGCTGTCCGCATGCAGGACTTTGTTCATGCTTATCGTCTCGAAGGTCAGAGGCGTGATGAACCTTTTAGCCGATTCGCTCATTACGACACGAACTTCCGCACCGCTTTTAACAAGAAGGCGGATGAGTTCTAAGGACTTATAGACAGATATGGATGCGCTTACGCCGAGAAGAATTTTTTTTCCGTTTAATAGATCTGGAAACATATTGATATCTTTTTTGACGTATTTTACACTATTTTCGTCATAATTGCATAATGATAAGACCCAAAGGTCAGCAGAGGGAGATATTGAATGTCGAGCCGTGAAAAATATGATCTGATCGTTATCGGCTCTGGCGCTGCAGGAATGATCTCTGCCATTACAGCAGCACGCAGGGATAAAAAGGTCCTTCTTCTGGAAAAACTCTCCAGACTCGGCTCCAAACTCAAGGCGACAGGCGGGGGACGATGCAACCTCACAAACACCCTGCCAAATGAGGCTTTTATGGCACGTTTCGGCAGAGAGGGGCGCTTTATGACGCCGGCACTTGAAGCTTTTGACCATCAAAAACTAAGAGCTTTCTTTGAAGAGATCGGTGTTGAGTCTCACGCCCCCGACGGGTACCGAGTCTTTCCCGTCACGCACAGCGCAGAGACGATCCTGAGCGCATTGGAAAAGGAGATGGAGAGTCTCGGCGTAGAGGTTATCTGCTCTCAGCGCGTAGAAGAGCTGCTTTACCGGCAGGAACATATCGAAGGCGTAAAAACCCAGAGCAGAAGTTATAAGGCCCCCAACGTCATCATCGCAACGGGCGGTCTTGGTTATCCCGTATTGGGTGCAGAAGGAGACGGTTATCCTCTGGCTGAGTCGGTCGGACACAAGGTGACGGAACTCTTTCCCGCCATGATGCCTTTGAAAGTAAAAGAGAGTTGGGTGGACAACTGCCGGGCGGATACGATACCAAAAGTTGAACTTCGAGTCGACCTGAAAAAGGCGAAAAAGCTTCGCGCGAAGGGTGACCTTATCTTTACCAAGACGGGAATTAGAGGCCCGGTAGTCCTGGATTTTGCGCGAGAGGTCACACCTCTGATAGAGAAGTACGGCGAAGTCCCTCTGCTTCTGAATATGACAAAAGGAAGAAACGAGGATGAGCTTCTGAAGCATTTCAAGTCGCAGATCGGCATAGATTCGCATCAAAGCACCCTGGATATCATGAAGACACTTCTCCCTGAAGCTCTAAGTCTTGAGCTGTGCAAGCTTGCAGGGGCTGATTGTAAGCTAGGGTTCAATAGACTGGCAGGGCAGGTGCGCTCTGCTCTGATAAAGATCCTCGCATGGACACCGCTTACCGTCATCGGGCATGACGGCTTCAAGATGGCGATGATCACGCGCGGCGGGGTTTCTCTTAAAGAGATACGTCCCGAGACTATGGAATCCAAGGTTCTACAAGGACTCTATTTTTGTGGAGAGGTTATGAACTTGGATGGGCCGTGCGGGGGGTATAATTTGCAGTGGTCTTTTGCCAGCGGCTATTTGGCAGGGATGAATGCCGGTTAAGAACGCACAAGGCATTTTTCAATCAATTCGCGAGTTTTCTTAAGGTACAGGACCTTCTTGAGTACTGTTCGTCTCGTATAAGACAGATTGACGATTGAAGAGCAGTTTCTTGGAACAGATCTCGAAACAAAACTCACTGTCTACTAAGGCTCGATTGTTCTGATGACCTTTGAGTAGGCGCCGCAGATGAAACAATTCGTTTATCTTCCGGGTAAAACTTCAAGTCAGATAGCTTTCGCGTATATTAAATATCCAGATTAATACAATAAGAAAGTCTCTTGTGAGAAAAAGGGTACGCAAAAAGAGATAAAAAGCCGACTCTGAAAAATATTTTTATAGAACAATAGACAAATCTTAAACAGGAAGAATAACCTTAAAAAACGGTATTGAATATTAATCTTCGGTGTTATAATAATGACAAGAACCAAGAAGGAGAATGTTATGCATGCAAACTACATCAAAGAGATGAAAGAAGCAGCCGACGTGATAATCCAGAGAAACAACCTGTCCGGTAGATGGAGAGATAGAGCAGATGTTCTCAGGGAAGTAAAAGAGACAAGCGACCAAAAAGTGTTAAACGAAATATTCGACATGTTTCTTAAAGAAGAAGAGACAATCGACATGGATATATACGCGGCAATCCGGGATAACCCGAATACGGATGCCCATCTTGAAGAAGAGATAGCAGGGAGTCGTGCGAAGTTGACACGCCCATCCCTTGATGAGTTGGATGAGATGGAGATGTCCTGAGTCTAAAAAGCGTGTCCGGAAAGGGTCTACTTTTTACCGAAAAACTTATAGTAAAATTCGGCTACAGACTTCAAAGGTGCCCGAGAGATGGATAGCGACCCTTTTTCGATCTTATCGGCCGTTACCGTAGTCCCTGCAGCGATAAGCACATCATCTTCCACGATAAGGGGTGCGACAAGCTGAGAATCAGAACCGATAAAGACGTTCTTACCGATGATGGTCTGGTATTTTGCCTTGCCGTCATAGTTGCAGGTGATCACACCTGCACCGACGTTTGTTCCCTCATCGACCTGAGCATCACCGATGTAAGAGAGGTGACCCGCCTTAACCCCGTATAACCTTGATTTTTTGACTTCGACAAAGTTCCCGACGTGAGTCTCTTCGATGTACGAGTGCGGACGGATATGCGCGAGCGGCCCGATGTCAGAGTTCTTGATGATACTCTCCTCGATGACGGAACCCGACTTGATATGGCTGTTTTCTATAAGCGTGTTTCCGCAAAGACGTGAACCGTTTTCTATGATGGACTCACCGGTGAAGGTCACGCCCTCTTCGATATAGATGGTCGATGGTAGTTGCATACTTACACCGGCCTTCATCCATTTCTCTCTAAGACGATCTTGCATGAGCTCTTCAGCCGCCGCCAGGTCAAGTTTGGAGTTGACGCCCTTGAAATGCTCTTCATCGACTAAGAGCGGTTCTATGGTCAGTCCGTCAGCCCTTGCCATAGCAATGACGTCTGTTAGATAATACTCTTCTTGAGCATTGTCATTGGAAAGCTTAGGAAGATACTTTTCTATGACAGCCTTGGAAAAAGAGTAGATTCCCGCATTGACATGCATGACGGCCTTTTCTTCCTCGCTTGCATCTTTCTCTTCAACTATGCGTTCAACGCCCGTATCGGAGATGATGACCCGTCCGTAACCGGATGGATCGGCCAGGTTAAATATCGACATGGTGATGTCTGCCTGCGAGTCATCGAAGCCCTGGAGTGACTCGGCTGTGATAAGAGGCATATCGCCGTTAAGTATAAGGACCCTGTCGTATTGCGGTTGGATGCCCATAACAGCACCCCCTGTTCCGGGGAACTCGTCCGCATTCTGCACGATGAACCTTATCTTATCTCCAAAGTGTTTGATCATAGCCTCTTGAACAGCCTCTTTTTGATGATGAACGATAACCGTCACATCGTCACTGACCTTTAAAGACTCTTTGATAATAAAATAGAGCATCTCCTTACCGCTGATGGGGTGGAGTACTTTTGCTTTGCTCGACTTCATGCGGCTGCCTTTTCCGGCAGCTAAAATGACAATAGATAAATTCATAGTGTGTTTTCTCTTGTGTGTTTTATATTTTAAGGCCTGCAAGATTATAACAAAAAAAGTCAAAGCTATAAAACCTTTCTTTGGCATCAGGCATCTTTGAGTGTAAAGTTTTTGTCTAAAGGAGCGATGCAAAGAGATTAAGAATTTTCACATATGGGTGTGAGTTCTCTCTGGGCGGGCTTAGTTTAAGCTTATTTTTTAAAAATTAAGTAATAATTATGATACTTTTTATAGATGAATTTTTTATGGGGAATGGATGGATTTAGCAACGGTCATAGGTCTTGTTTTAATTCTTGCACTTTTATTCGGTGCAATGGCGATGGGTGTTGGTATCGGTGCTTATATCGATATCCCCTCTGTATTGATCGTTATCGGTGGTTCGCTTGGCTCACTTCTGGTCGGTTTTAAAATGGAACAGATGAAGAGTTTTGTAAAGATCTTCATGATTGCCATTAAGCCACCGCAAGAAGACCTCCAAGAGCTTATCAAAAAGCTGGTTGAGTATGCTACCCAGGCTCGCCGTGACGGAATTCTCTCTTTGGAAGCGGCAGCAAGCGCAGAAGAAAACTCTTTTTTAAAGCAGGGCCTCTCTATGGCGGTGGATGGCAACGAGCCTGATACCATTCGGGACCTCTTGGAGATAGAGATGGACCAGACTAGCACACGCCACAAGGGAAATGCGGCCATCTTTGATCAGTGGGCCGGATTTGCGGGGGCGATGGGTATGATCGGAACCCTGATCGGACTGGTCGCCATGCTTTTAAACATGGCTGACCCTTCAGCCATCGGTCCGTCTATGGCCGTTGCTTTGCTTACAACGATGTACGGAGCTATGATCGGTAATATCTTTGGCGCGCCGATCGCGAATATCCTTCTGATTCGTAATGATGAAGAGAACCTTGTCAAAGAGGTGGTTCTGGAAGGGATCATGTCTATACAGGCCGGAGATAATCCGCGTACACTTGAATCCAAACTTCTTTCATTTCTTTCCCCTGGCGATCGCGTCAGTCAATTTGAATAAGTCCGAGCAGGTCTGATGGGAAAAAAAGCCGCACCCTGTGACTGTCCAAAATGTCTTCCGGCCTGGCTGGCAGCATTTGGCGACCTTATGTCCCTTCTTCTGTGCTTTTTCGTACTGCTTCTCTCTATGTCCAGTATGGATGCAAAAAAGATCTCCGAGGCAATCGGTTCACTTGCGGGTGCGATGTCCGTTCTTGAAGGGGGAACAAAAACGGAGATCTCCAAGCAGCGTATCCTGGAGTCTACTCCGATCGAAAGCCGTGAGGAGAGCTCAGAGCAGGTCAACCGTATCAAACAGGCTATCGCCGAGATGAACGAGATGATGGAAAAGGGCAAGGGACCGGCAGTGACATTGGAGGAGAGCGAAGAGGGCTTTGTCCTTCGTCTGCCTGCAAGTCTGCTCTTTAAAGCAGGCGAAGCAAGGATAGAGAGCGAGGATGCTCTGCTGTTCCTCAAACGCATTGCCCTCCTTATTCAAGAACTTCCGAACGACCTTGAAGTGAGTGTCCGCGGACATACAGACGATAGAGCGCCCGGAAACAACAGTGTCTATCAAGACAACTGGGATCTTTCATCGAGCCGAGCAATCTCTGTTTTAAAGGAGCTCTTGCTTGGCGGCGTCAAAGCTGACCGTATGCACGCGGCAGGTTTCGCTGATTATCGGCCCGAAGCCAGCAATGAAACGGTAGAGGGACGTGAGAAAAACCGTAGAGTCGAGCTCTATTTCTACGCCCGTAAAAATGAAGATAAGTCCGAATTGCAACAGTCCGTCTTGGATAAGGCAGAAGCACTCAATAAATGAAATTTTTAAGTTTACTCATATTTCTGGCAATTTCGGCTCTGGCTGAAACCTTAGAGGTCCCGACCATCAACCTCTCCCTCTCATCGCCTGATACACCCGCTCAATTAGTGAGTTCGATCAACGTCATCCTGATGTTAACACTTCTTTTCCTGGCACCGAGCCTGCTACTGATGACAACGACCTTTACGCGCTTTGTGATTGTTTTCGGGTTTATGCGTCAGGCCATGGGAACACAACAGATCCCGCCGACACAGCTTCTGGTCTCTTTAGCCCTTTTACTGACTATCTTTGTCATGGAACCTGTGGGGACGAAAGCCTATGAGCAGGGGATTAAACCCTATGTCGCAGAGCAGATCGATTATGAAGTCGCCTTTGAACGTACGACGGAACCCTTTAAAAACTTTATGATCAGAAATACACGCGAAAAAGACCTAGCTCTCTTTTTTAGGATACGCAAGATGGACAACCCACAGACAGTCAATGATGTGCCTTTGTCCGTTATTGTTCCGGCCTTTATCATCTCCGAGTTAAAGACGGCTTTCGAGATTGGATTCTTGCTTTTTCTTCCTTTCTTGGTCATTGATATGGTTGTCGCATCGATTTTGATGTCAATGGGTATGATGATGCTTCCGCCTGTGATGATCTCGCTGCCCTTCAAGATACTCGTATTTGTGCTCGTTGACGGGTGGAATCTCTTAATCGGCAATATGATAGCCAGTATAAAATAGGATATGTATAGTGAATTGTGAATATTTTGGGGTGTGTGGAAGTTGTAAGCTCTATGAGCTCTCTTACGAGGAGCAGCTAGAGCAAAAGCTCGAAGGTGTCAAAGAGCTTTTCTCTTCGATCTATAAGGGGAGCTTTGATCTTGCAAGGTCAAAAGAGTCGCACTACAGAGCAAGGTCTGAGTTTAAGCTTTGGCATACGGGTGATGAGATCTCTTATGCGATGAACAGGCTTGACAAAGCGGGCGTCGTCACCATTGATGCATGCCCTATGGTCAACGAAGAGATCGCGGAGCTGATGCCGCGTCTGCTGAAGGCTGTGAAAGCTAAAAAGATGGATGTCAAACTGTTTAATATAGACTTTCTCTCAAGTAGCAAGGGGGAGATTGTCGTAAGTCTTATCTATCATCGCAAACTTGACGAAGAGTGGAGCAGACTTGCCCTTGAATTAAGCCAAGAGCTCAATATTCATATCATTGGCCGAAGCAGGAAACAAAAGGTCGTCATCGGCCAGGACTATGTTACCGAGACACTGAACTTCGATGGAAAGGAGTACCGTTTTAAACAGATAGAAAACTCTTTTACTCAACCTAACCCCTATGTGAATGAACAGATGGTCTCATGGGCACTTAAGCAGTCCAAAGGTTTAGGCGGAGATCTCCTGGAACTTTACTGCGGGGCGGGGAACTTTACCATTCCCTTTGCCACGGTCTTTGACAAGGTGCTAGCCACAGAGATCTCAAAAAGCTCTATATCCGCAGCAAAAGAGAACATGCGCCTGAACGACATACACAATATAGAGTTTGTCCGTATGAGCAGTGAAGAGTTCACTGAGGCGATGGACGGGGTAAGAGAATTTAGACGGATGAAAGAGATCGACTTGGACTCATATACACTACAGACACTCTTCGTTGACCCTCCTCGAAGCGGTTTAGACGACAAGTCCAGGAACTTTTGCAGGCGTTTTGAACATATCATCTATGTCTCATGCAATCCTGATACGCTTAAACGCGATCTTGAAGAGTTGAAGGACGATTACGAGATCGTGCAGATGGCAGCCTTTGACCAGTTCCCCTATACTCCTCACCTGGAAATGGGCGCAGTCTTAAAGAAGAGGGTTAAGGGATGAAAATAAATATTCTTCCCGTGCTGATAAGCCTGGTTTTTTCAAGTTTCGCCTATGCAAGTGATATCATGGTTGAGCGTATGCAGAGTGTTGTTGATGAAGTCACTGAATTGCGTTTGCGTTATGAAAAGAGCGCAGCTGATAACAAGGCGTGTTTAGAGCAGGTGGAGAAACAGAACAAGCGCCTTAAAGAGATCTCGAGAGGTGAAGGCCTTGATTACCGGGTTTTCGAAGAGAACCGAAAACGTCTGGCCATTTTGGAGGCGGAAAACCAAAAGCTTAAAAAAACTCCTAAAGCAGAGGGGTCGGATGAAAAAGTACTGGCCCTAAAAAAAGATGTGGAAGCTTTCGTCAAAGAGAACAGGAGTTTGCGCTCTTCGGTTCAGAACCTTGAAGAAAAAAACGATTCTCTTCTTTCGCAATTGGACAAGCTCAAATCCACTCCTGATGGTCACTCGGAAAAGAAACTTCTAACGCTGGAGGGTGAACTTGCAAGAGTTCGAAGAGAGAACAAAGAGCTTCAAGGGGAGATAAAGGTATTAGAAAGTCAAATCAGCGAAGCTAAAAAAAACCAGTTTGCCGACTCTGTATCCAAGGCGGAGTACAGAGCTCTGCAAGCCGAGAATATACGCTTGGAAAAAGAGTTGAAAACCTCCGGAACGAGAGAGAGCAAGGCTAAAAAGAGAAACGGGCTTCAAGCCGTCTGTCCCGATGACAACCCTTTTCCAAAGCTGATGATGAAAAAGGATGAGAAACCCCGGCCTCATGCTCCCCAAGCCAAACCTGTCATTCAGGTGAAAACCGGAACTGCGGGTTCTCATAAGAGTGAGCCTATAATGATGGTGACAGAAAAGGCGAGTGCTTACCGTATGAGGCGAGAGGGTGAAATCTATGATGCCCCTAATGGAGAGGTAATAGCCCTCTGGGAAGAGAAGACCTCCTTTACAAGCAATATCTCCAAGGGTGACTGGATAAAGATCACGGGTTATTTTGTAGATCAGAAATGGAGAAGGTCGACTGAAGAGATGTGGCTAAAAGCCAAAGACACGATAAAGAGGTAAGAAAGTGAGAGAGTGCATAGACTCTTCACGGAAAGTTTTTTTGATATAAAAAACTAAGTCTGTTCTCTTTGCAAAGACAGATTCCCTCAAAGTAATACTCCCTACTACAGTGCTGACCTTTTTGTATCCGGGCAGCTTGAGTAGATACTGTTTTCGACGACCTAAGTCATTCTTTTCATGGCCGTTTTCACCTGAATAGCGTTATTGTTTTTATGAACAACAGTATCGTGTCGTATGTTGATAAATCGATTGAATAATATAGTTCAATGGTATTTCGTATAAAAAACTATCGATTTATGGTAAATAAAGATAGTTTTTGATTATATAGTATAAGAAAAACTTTTTTATCAATTGGACAAGAGAAAAATGCGCAGTACCAATCACACCTACACAACGACGATGGAACTCCTTGCTTGGCTTGAAGATGAGTGGGGTCAGTCCGTTGCGCCCGAGTCGATACTTGTACAGATTTTTGACGGCTCATCGGAACATGAACGAGTCAGTACGATATTGCGGATTATCAAATCCTATCTTCCTGAAGCGGTCATCATCGGTTCGTCAAGCTCCGGAGAAATTATTGACGGGGAAGTCCATGATCATACGACGCTGATAAGTATTAGCGGATTTGACAGCACGCTCTTGGAGTCATTCAGCACCAAAGGCGATAGCTATGAAGCGGGCCAGTGTCTGGCCTCTTCTCTTATAAACAGTGATACGAAATGTATTATCCTTTTTGTAGATGGTCTGGATTACGGCGTGGAGCGGCTGCTTGCGGGCTTTCATGAAGGAGGAGGGGGTGAGACTCTCCTTGTCGGAGGTGTGTCAGGAGACAACTACTCTTTTGACAAGAGCTCTTTTGTTATTCATGATACGGAAATCTTCTCTGATGGGCTTGTCGCCGTCGCATTGAACAATTCAGACCTGCACTGTTTTACGGAGCATAATTTTGGCTGGAAGAGTGTCGGTAAGTATATGCTCGTGACGGGTGCCGAGGAAGAGTGCGTTTATGAGATCGATGGAAAACCGGTCCTCTCCGTTTATGCCGAATATCTTGGTAAAGAGGTACTTGACAACCTGCCAGACTCCATTGCGGAGTTTCCATTGAGCTTTAATGACAATGGCTATCAAGTCGCAAGGTCTGCTGTGAGTATTAGCCGAGACAGGGGCATCCGTTTCTCAGGAAAGATTAAAGAGGGTTCTCTTGTCCGGTTTGCCGTGGAGGATGAGAACAGTGTGATCAATACGACAGCAGATATTTATCTCAAAGCTTCACTGCATCCTTTGGAATCTCTTTTCATCTACTCTTGTGCGGTAAGAAAGACATTTTTTAATAATCATCTGGAAGTAGAGTATAAATCTCTTGCAAAAATGGCACCGCAAGCGGGTTTTGTTAGCTACGGAGAGTTTGCGCATGTAAACGGAAGAAACCATCTTTTTAATATAACGAGTGTCGTGTTTGGCCTGTCTGAATCAAGTGAGGTAAGAAGCAGACTAAAGACCGATCTGATTAACCCAAAGCATCGCAGAAGGTCGGCAGATGCCGTTTCGCATCTGATAGACACGACCACGCGTGAACTCAATGCACAACTGCATGAAAACCGCAACCTGATTACCTTGCTTGAACAGTATAAAGATGCCATTGACAAATCTACCCTGGTATCAAAGACGGATATAAACGGGATTATCATCTACAGCAACCATCGGTTCTGTGAACTGAGCGGTTATTCCGAAGCCGAACTGCTGGGTCAGCCTCACAGCATAGTCCGTCACCCGGATACCCCAAAATCGGTGTTTGAGGGGATGTGGAAACAGATTAAGGCAAAAAAAATCTGGACAGGAATGCTCCAAAACAGAAAAAAAGATGGAACAAGCTATTATGTCCATGCAACGATCTTTCCTATTTTAGACGGTAATGGAGGGGTCATTGAATATATGGCCCTTCGAGAAGACTTGACATCTATGATTATGTATGAGAAAAACCTGGAAGAGCAGCAGCAGCGTCTGCATCAGATACTTGATAACCAAGACAGTATAGTCATCTTGACAAGGCAAGACGGGGGTGTGACATTTTTAAACAAGAAGTTTTTTGACTATTTTGATTTTAAAGACTTCGATGACTTCCTGAACCGGCATGAGTGTATTTGCGAACTTTTTGTTACCGAAGAAGACGACTTTACAGGCGGCAGTGTTGATTGTCATTTAGACAGACCCAGCGAGGAGAGTTCGGAAGCGATTCAGACGAAGAAGATGCTGGATAAAGAGGGGAGGGAGTTGACCTTTCGTATAAGGACAAAACGAATGAGCTTGGAGGAGAAGACGATGTTTCTGTCGACCCTCACCGATATTACGGAACTCGAAAGAGCAAGACTGCGAGCTGAAGAGGCTAAAAACGCAAAATCCGATTTTCTTGCGAATATGAGTCATGAGATACGAACACCGATGAACGGTATTGTCGGTTTCACGGGACTGCTGGCGCAGAGTGATCTAAACGAGGAACAGCGCCAATACCTGGAGGTGATTCAAAAATCTACGGATATGTTGCTGGATGTAGTCAACGGGATCTTGGATTTCTCAAAGCTTGAACAAGGAAAGATGGAGATCAATCTGAGCAGAGTAAACCTGTTTAAGGAGATGGAGTTCCTTTATATGAACTACCTTCTTGTCACGCAGGAGAAGTCGCTTATCTACCATTTGAGCGTCGACTTTGACATTGATGAATGCCTCTACGCCGATAGCTTGTACCTTAAGCAGGTACTATCCAATCTGATAAACAATGCGATAAAGTTTACCCCTGAGGGAGAGAAGCTTATGATCACGGCAAAGCTGATTCATGATGATGCCTCTTCACAGAGTATTGAGTTTGCGGTAGAGGATACCGGCGCAGGTATCTCCACTGAGCGTCAAGAAAAAATATTTGAAGCTTTCTCTCAAGAAGACACCTCGACTACACGTAAATTTGGCGGAACGGGTCTGGGGCTGAGTATCAGCGCCTCACTCGTCAGCCTGATGGGAGGCAAGATTGAGCTTAAGAGCAAAAAAGACGAGGGGAGCAGGTTCTCCTTTGTACTAAAGTTTGATAAATGCGTATCAGACAGAGGACGGATCAGAGAGCTTTTAGGCAAAGAGCGCATACAGCTGCTTGACACCGCTCGAGAAGGCGACCAGGTGAGTAACTATCTGGACGCCTTTGGTGTCGAGACGAACAGGTTGTCCATTGAGAAGATTAAAAGCAGGGTCAGCGATATCATAATCCTCTTTGACGAGAAAGAAGCACTGGCTCTACATACCGAGTGGAATGAAAAACAATCGCTTATTGTCTGTATTGACTCAAAGTCCGAATTGACGCCACTCTCCTCGAACCTGCAGATGATCAACTGTTATCATCGCTGTTCGACACGGCTCTATAATATCCTTTACCAGTATGCAGAAACCCTATCTGCCGAGTCCGAAGGAAATGGCTGTTTTGACGGAAGCCATCTTCGCGTGCTTGTCGCAGATGATAATGAAGTCAACCAGATGCTGATCAAGGAGCTGCTCAATAGATATGAGATTTCTAGCCTGGTGGTAGAGAACGGGGAAGAGGCGCTTAAGCATGCAAAAGAGGAGAATTTTGATTTGATATTAATGGATATTAATATGCCTGTTTTGAACGGAGTGGAGGCGACTAAAAGGATTATAGAAGAAGCACCGCTAAACCAGGACACACCTATCGTTGCATTGACCTCAAACGTGATGAAAGAAGATGTGATGTTGTTCGAAAAAGCAGGCATGTTTGCGCATATCGGCAAGCCTATCAAAAGCGGTGACATCCACACCCTCCTGTCGAATCTTTTTTATACGCAAAAGAGCGGCGAAACACAAGATATTTCGGACTCGGAGATAAAAACTAGTCTGAGAAAAGCGGGCGCACTCTTGGAGTTTTCTTCAGATGTTGTCGAAGGCCTGCTTAAAAAATTTTTGGTGACTGCTGAATTAATAGTGGAAGAGATGAAGGTGGCAGAGAAGAGGGGGGCTTATGAGGAGCTTGTCGCACAAGCCCATAAGCTCAAAGGTGCCAGCAGCGCTTTGCAGATGGACAAGATAACAGATCTCGCCGACAAGATAGAAAGCGCAGCCAGAAAAGAGAAACCCTTTGATTACTCTGGCAGTATCAAACAGCTGCAGGCATTTATTGATAATGTAAAAGCCTACACAAAAGGAGGCACAGATGGAGTATAGGACGAACTCAGCTAAGGAGATTGACCGTCACCTTCAGGTCGTCGCAGTGGATGATGAACCTTTCAACCTGGATCTTCTTAAAGCGATATCTGCGAATATATACCCCGGGATGTTGACGTTTACCGACTCCCATAATGCATTGGAATACATTTCAAACAATCCTGTTGACATACTTCTTGTTGATTATATGATGCCCTGTATGAACGGAATTGAGTTAATGAAACGCGCCAATGAGGTAAATTCAAAGGTCTTGACGATCATGATCACGGCTAGCGGAGACGATGATGATATGATCAAACTAAGGGCCCTTAATGAGGGGGCTATAGATTTTTTAAAAAAACCTATCAATGCGGCGGAGTACCGTGCCCGAATGAAGAATGTCTCCAAGCTTAAGTTGTCTCAGCTTATTCTGGATGATTTTAACCATCAGTTAGGCAAGGAGGTAGCGAAGGCGACACAGACTCTCGTCCAGCGTGAACAGGAGGCGCTGAGGGTCCTCTCTAATGCTGCAGAGTATAAGGATCCCGAAACGGCCAGTCATGTCTCCCGCGTGGCACATTACTCAAGACTGCTTGCTCAAATGCACGGTCTAAACGCGGAGGAACAGGAGATTGTCTTTAATGCTTCCCCTCTGCACGATATAGGCAAGGTCGGGATCAGTGATGCAATCTTGCTCAAACCGGGCAGGCTCGATGAAGAAGAGATGCGAGCCATAAAAGAACATACCAGTATAGGCATGAAGATCCTTGAGTCGAGTGAAAACCCCTATCTCAAAGCGGGTGCAATTATTGCCTATACGCATCATGAAAAGTATGACGGAAGCGGTTACCCAGAGGGACTTAAGGGTGAAGAGATTCATATATACGGCCGGATTACGGCGATAGCAGATGTGTTTGATGCTTTGACCTCTAAACGTCCCTATAAAGAGCCTTGGTCATTTGAAAGAGCTGTCTCCTATCTTAAAGAACATAGCGGAAGACATTTTGATCCCTTCCTTTGTGAACTCTTTATGCAAAATCTTGATGAGATAGAACTGATCTATCAAAGGTTCAAAATTTCATAGCTCTTGACCTGTAGTTGTTTCTATTATGAGGTATTCTTATTATCATGTATGTTTTTTGATCTTAATGCAAGTGCTTATCGACAACTTTGCTTTAGTCTGATATAATCCCTTTATAATAAGCCGAACAGACCTTGGTTGGTTTTTAAAGGAGATGATATGGAATGTGAATTCCCGACGGTTAACAGTACGAGTGATGAGATCAGAGAGATCTTTGCCAATACAAAGACGATCGCTGTTTTAGGACTCTCCCCCGATCCTTCCAAGGCGAGCCACAGAGTCGCGAAGTACTTGAAAGAACAGGGCTTTAAGATCGTACCCGTATATCCTAAAGAAGAGGAGATTCTAGGCGAAAAGGTATACCGTTCTTTGGCGGAGATTCCTTTCGAGGTGGATATGGTGGACGTGTTTCGTAAACCGGGTGCCCTGCCTGCAGTCGCAGAAGCGACGATTGCGCGCGGGGATGTGAAATTTTTCTGGGCGCAAAAAGGTATTGTCAACAATGAAGCAGCTCAAACCGTTGAAAATGCCGGTTTGAAGGTCGTGCAAAACAAGTGTACGATGGTAGAACACGCAGCATTATAAGGATTTGATTGTTAAACTTAGACCTAGTTAAAATAGCAGCACGGCGCATAGAAGATGTCGCAGTCAAGACACCGTTTGCCTATGCCCCCTTGTTGAGTGCAATCAGCAAGGCGGAGATTTATGTTAAAAAAGAGAACCTGCAGACTACAGGCGCGTTTAAACTTCGCGGTGCTTTTAACAAGGTCGCCTCACTGAGCGAAGAGCAAAGAGCAAAGGGTGTTATCGCAGCCAGCGCCGGAAACCATGCCCAGGGCGTCGCCTTTGCGGCAAAACATTTTGAATCACAGGCTGTCATCGTTATGCCTGAGTCTACGCCGATCACCAAGATCAACGGTGTTGCATCATACGGAGCGGAGGTGCTGCTTGCGGGCAGTAACTATGATGAGGCGTATGCCTATGCAACCGAATATGCGCAAAAGAACTCACTTGTCTTCATCCACCCTTTTGAGGATGATGAAGTCATCGCCGGTCAGGGTACGGTCGCCCTGGAGATGTTGTCTGAGCATGCAGATTTGGACGTCCTTGTCGTACCTATGGGCGGAGGGGGATTGATATCGGGTGTGGCAGTCGCGGCAAAGGCTATCAATCCGCATATCAAGGTCATCGGAGTAAGCGCCACGGGTGCTCCTGCGCTTAAGAGCTCATTTGATCAAAAAAGAGTGATAGATACGAGTTCGGTACGGACTATAGCCGATGGTATCGCTGTTCGCGACACATCTCCTGTGACACTGGAATATATGCTTGGAAGCGTAGATGAAGTTGTTTCGGTGGATGATGAAGAGATTGCCAATGCGATTTTATTTCTGCTTGAGAAACAGAAACTTGTGGTTGAAGGTGCCGGTGCGGTTGGAGTGGCGGCGCTTTTGCATCAAAAGATTCGCGGTATCGAGAATAAAAAAGTTGGGGTTGTCTTAAGCGGCGGGAATATCGACGTGACTATGCTCTCCGTGATCATCGAGAAGGGTCTGCTCAAGTCACATCGAAAAATGAAACTGACGGTTACCCTGGTGGATAAACCGGGCTCATTGATGAAGTTGACAGAACTTTTGCAAAGTCTGTATGCCAATATCGTCCATATAGCCTACGACAGGACATCCACTACCCTTGACTACGGAGATGCCCATGTGACTATACACCTTGAGACTAAGGGTGAAGAGCATCAGGATGAGATCCGTTCAGCCTTGCTCGATCACGGCTATCTAAGCAGTGAGATGAAATAGGAAGATGCGGCCAGAGAAGGTAATTGAAATAAAATCAGCGGTAGTTACGCTCAAGCCCTTGGATGACGGCACTCTCGTCTTGATGGATAAGAGGGGTGTCTTACGCAAGGTCGATGTGCACAGTTACAAGACCATCGGCGGATTCAAGACCAATATAGAACAGGAGCGTTCCTGGGGAAACCATATGTCACTCTCCGCCACCGGAAGGTTTGCGGCCTGCGTTATCCCTAGTAGCAATAATGCTGCAGTATATGATATAGAAGCCAAAAAACTCCTGTACAGGACATCGCGGCATAAGGGCGATCTCGAGTCTGTATGTGTTGATGACAACGACCATTACTTTGTTACGGGCGGAACAGACGGAAAGACCTATGTCTGGAGTCTTGATACAGGGCGCCTGGTCTACTCCTTCCCTCCTCATTCAGATTATGTTACCGCCTTGGAGATCAATAATGTCTGGATCGCTTCGGCTTCGTATGATAAGACGATCTCTGTATTAAATCTCACAACAATGAAAACACCAGTGCGTATGATCGGGCATAAGAGTGCAGTCATACAGATGAAGCTGCTTCAGCGAATGCGGATGATCTCCATGGACAAGGGCGGGGACATCATCATCTGGGATCTAAGAACATCAAAGCCTATACAGCGTTTTTCCAAAAGAAACGATGAAGTCACCTGTTTCGTGGTAAGTGAAGACGAGCGGTTTCTTTTTGTGGGAACGAAACCGGGTCACGTAAGCCTATACGAGATTGAAAAAGGCGAAGAGTTAAAAAGATCCTTTCTTAAAGAAGAGACGAAGGTGACCTCCTTATCTTTATTGGGGGGCGAAAATCGGCTTGTTGTGGGAACCAAGTCGGGGAGACTCAGTTTTTATTCCCTCCTTCCAGATGAGACAGCCTTGCTGCAACAGCTGAAAAACAGGGAGTATTACGAGCTTTACGAAGCCGCACAAGAGAACCCTTTATTGAGCTACTCACCTGTATAT
>CAXGZT010000014.1:0-23462 GCA_964014335.1 uncultured Campylobacterales bacterium
CACTTTCGTCGGCAGCGTCAGATGTGTATAAGAGACAGGCGTAAGAGCGAGCGGAAAGGTCAACCCTTATGCCAAAGAACTTTTGCAAGAGCATGACATGTGGAGAGAGGAGTATCACTCCAAGACCATTGACAAGGTGATAGATGAAGAGTTTGATCTGGTTGTAACCGTATGTGACCATGCCAAAGAGAGCTGTCCAGTTTTTCCCAAATCGGTGAAGAGCATACATGTCGGGTTTGAAGACCCTGACGGAAAAGGAGCAGAAGCCTTTGCCGATACGCTCTTGAAGATCGAGACGCGTCTTCTTCCTATAATTGAGAAAGAGTTATGCTAGCCGCTTTCGGACTGTTTCTCATCACATTGGTCTTTATCATCTGGCAGCCAAGGGGGTTACAGATAGGGACAACGGCTGTTGCGGGTGCTGTTCTGGCACTCGCGTTGGGGGTCGTCTCGTTTGATGACGTTTGGACGGTGACAGGCATAGTTTGGGACGCCACACTGGCCTTTATCGGGATTATCATCCTCTCGATGGTCTTAGATCAGATCGGGTTTTTCGAGTGGGCAGCCTTAAAGATGGCAGGCCTAAGCAGAGGGAACGGTAATCTGATGTTTGTCTATATACTCCTGCTCGGTGCGCTCGTCGCGGCTTTTTTTGCCAACGACGGTGCGGCACTTATCTTGACCCCGATACTACTGGCAAAGATGAAGCACTTGAAGATGGACCCTGTCGCGGTCTTTGCTTTCTTGATGGCAGGCGGATTTATCGGGGATTCGGCCTCAAACCCCTTGGTCATTTCGAATCTGACCAATATCGTCACTGCGGGCTTCTTTAATATCGGATTTTGGGAGTATGCAAAAAACATGTTCCTGCCAAATCTGTTGAGCATAGCAGCTTCGATCACGGTTTTATGGCTCTTCTTTAGAAAAGATATACCGAGGCATATAGATGTTGAGAACCTTGCCCCTGCAGAGTCGGTGATTAAGAACAAAACAATGTTCAGACTCTCCTGGTATTTTTTGGCACTTTTGATGGCGGGCTATTTTATTGGCGATTACTACCATCTTCCCGTCTCGATATTTGCTCTGGGCGGAGCCCTGCTCTTTCTGGCAATAGCTACTTATTTCAAAGCAACGAAACCGGTGATGACGATCAAGACAGCACCCTGGCAGGTGGTCTGGTTTAGTATCGGTCTTTATGTGCTCGTATACGGCCTGAAAAATGCGGGACTGACTGCATATCTTTCCTTTATCATCGATGCGATGGCCGGATACGGAAATACTTTTGCGGTCATCGGAACCGGATTTTTGGCTGCAATACTGAGTTCCGTTATGAACAATATGCCGACCATCATGATCATGGATATCGCTATTGCCGAAACGGGGCATACGGCTCTTGCCTATGCCAATATACTGGGCTCGAACCTGGGACCGAAGATGACTCCGATAGGTTCGCTTGCAACCCTTTTATGGCTGCATGTATTGGCAAAAAAAGGGGTGAAGATAGGATGGATGGAGTATATGAAAGTCGGACTTGTTATCACTCCTCCGGTTCTGTTAATAGCGCTTTTAGGCTTGGTTTAGAAAAGAGAAAAAGGCGATATCCGGGCTTTAGGAGGCGTTTTCTCTAAGGGACAACGATTTTTTAACACAGATCATCTATAATTTTAGAATCTAATAAATATAGGAACATATTATGTTAAGTGAAAAAATTCAAAGAATAATGATGGGAACAGTGTTAACTGTTATTTTATATCTGGTAAATATTCAAGAGATCATGATCGCCTCTTATCTTCTTGCAGCGGTCATCGTACTCGTCTTCGTTTGGGCTATATTTGACTTTTGTCCGTCATTATGGGTATTAAGAAAAGTGTTTAAAGAAGAGTATGCAAAGTAAGCCAAGGCTTACTTTTTAGATTTATCTCTTTTGGCACTATCTCTTTTCTACCTTCGCCCCTTATGTTATAATAGTTTTAACTTCACGTGGGGATAGTTTATGTCGGAAAGCACACTGCTTACAATACTTATTATTTTACTTATTCTTTTAATACCTCTGCTCCTGTCTTATCTTGTCTATCCCGATGAAAAGGTCAACCAGCATTTATATATAAAAAAAAGAGAGCCGCAAAGGCTTATCGATAGAGACAAGCCCCTGACGTTCGAAGAGATAGGTGATATCTTTGCGGATAAAGAGAGTGCAAAAGAAGACCTGAAAGAGGCAATAGAACAGCTGGTAAGATATCATGGGAAGATACATGCCAAACTCGGGGATCTTCCTCATCCCGATTTCAAGCGTTATTTGACGCTTATTATCAAGCTGTGCAACAATCCTCAGGCCGATAAGGAGATTATCGTTTCCCTGGATCAGAAACTCCGCGTAAAAAATCCGAAATATGGTTTGAATATCGACGAGGCTGTGAATAAAGGCATAGCGAGAAGGGGTTTTTAACAGGGAGGATGAAGCAATGAGCCTCTCTCGTATAAAGAGCGGGCACTCTCCTCTAAAAGAAAAGATCGTCCAAATTTTCTTCCTTGTGGCTACTCTCGTCGGCAGCAAACAACATACTCTCGGTTTGCAGGCAGTCACTGATGATGGAGTTGTCCAAGAAATGTATATCCTCCGCCGTTTGATTGACTAATACGTCTTGACGCCATCTGTGCAGGGAGTCGGCAATACCGAAGAGAAAAGACTTCATCTCCGCTAGCAGCTCCAAGTCCTCCAGCGCAGAGAGTATGCCTGCCAAATGTTTGAGAGCATGAGCAAGGTTACTGAACTTGCGCGTCGACTCCAATACTTCTGCATACTCCCTGAAGGCGGTGGAGAGTTCATCTATATTTTCTCTGGTGGGTCGGGAGAGTTTTTGATGGATACTTAACTCCAAGGTCTCTTCGGTACCTGAAATCCTGTCATTCAGGGTATCAATGTCCCCCGTATAGTGTGTGGCAAAATCAAGGGCAGAGACCCGGTGTATGTTCGGAGAGAAAAAATCCAGCTGTTCATCCGTCAGTGTTTTCTCTTTTCCGATAGTATCAAGGAGAGCAATATTCATGTTCTCGTTTTGCGTAAGCCTGTCCACAGTCTTCGAGAGGGTAAGGTTTTTCTCTTGAAGCTCTTTCAGAAGGTCAGAAGTACGCAGGTTGTCTTCTTCGATGCGGCTTTGGTATTCATGCAGCTCTTTGATCTCGCTAAGCCGTTTGCAAGAGCGAAAAAGTACAGCAGTCATTTTTGTGAAATCAATGGGCTTGATCAAAAACTTTTCTATTCCCAAATCGATAAGTTCAAGAAGGTAGTTGGACTCGTCGTGTGCGGAAGTGACGATTATACTCTGCTCAGGATTTTTGTCTGTGATAAGCTTAATCATGTCGATACCGTTGAGGCGAGGCATATTGATATCGGTGATAACGATATCATAGGCATTGGCCTGATACTTTTCCCAGCCTTCCTGGCCGTTACCGGCAGTGTCCACGATGGAGAAGACTTGGGCAAACATTCTGGTATAGTTCTCCCTGATCCCGGTATCATCTTCAATATAGAGTATCGTCATAGGTTTGGAAAAAGGGAGTAAATCTTTAATAGTAACCATCTGTTTTTCTAGTTGACGCGCATGGATGTATTCAGCATCTTGCGGGCACTGTAGTAGTCGATGTAGACCTTGCCTTTTATCAGTTTGACACCCGTTGTCTCATAAATTGTTGTTTCCGTCTTTATGCCTTCAACTTCTACAGTCTGCACCAGCGTCGTTTTTACGAGAGCGGACTTTCCACTGGGATCAATATTGAAACTTCTCTCTTTGACCTCAATGAGATTGCTCGCCATTTTTTTCCACTTTTTACTCAGATAACGCTTATACTCATTAAAGTTGAGCCGTTTCGTTTTCGAACTTTCTATATCTTGATCCGTCAAACTTACCGAGGTACGTCCAAGGAAGTGTCTTTGCATCGCTCTTATGTTTTTATGTTCTTTGGCAATCTTGACAGCATCGAGTGTTTTGGAAATGTTTTTTTCATCAAGTGCTTTCGCGGCAAAGGCATTTGTACTGAGCAGAAGTGCCAGCATGGTCGTTAAAATTAGTTTCATTATGCGTCCTTATAAGGGTATATTATAACTCAAATATGAGCTTAATAATCCTCTTTTCCCTCAAAACGGGCTATTTTTCTCTCTTCATGATACAAAATAAGCTGATCCTCTTCGATTTTTAACCGGTCGGTTTGATTAAGGGCTCTTTGGAAAGCAGCGGCTTGTGCCATACCCCCCTGGCAAACCATGCGGGTCGAGACAATATTCTTAAATACAAAGGAGCCGGAACCTTGAATATACCGGCCTTGAATATGGTTGCACCCGTCACTTCCGTGCAGGCTGTTGTCGTTGATGTGAAAAACAAGATGGGCTGCAGGCTGCTGGTCTGCATTTTCTGAATCCTCTTCATTGAGTTCGATTAGACTCCAGTAGGTGTTTTTGAGGGGTTTAGGGGGTTCGGGGTCAAAGCAAGCAGTGAGGAAGAGAAGTGAAAGGATCAATAGAAAAACGGGCATATAGACTTCCTTATGGATATCATTTTTAAAACAGGGCAGAAGATGTTGTACCGGAATTATATCATCATTACCCGAAGCTATCTCTCAGGGCATGATAGGTTTTAAGGGAATACCCCGTGTTCACTTTTTTCTAAGATGGTATCGGGCACCTTGCCTCCCGTCAGGCTTAGCCACAAGGCACGGGGTCTGCGATGCTCTTGCTCGGCGGATAACTCGATGGTAGCGATCCGGTCTTTTTTCAGTTTCTGGATAAGGTTATGCAGCTCTGTATCATAGCCGAACATGCGAATATAGGTGTCTATGGCATATTGGAGCGATTTAAACTGCTGTTTGATGATGAGAAGTTTTATCTGCGTTATATAGCTTAAACGTAAAAGCATACCTATCTTTTGTGCACGCGAACTCAGCGTAAGCAGTTCGCCTAGAATCGTTTTGATCTCTTTTGTATGGCCCAGGAGAGCCTCTTTTTCCGCCTCTTTCATCTTGCTGTTCCACTCTTTTTCGAGCTCCTGAACGAGCGGTAAATCATGAAGTTCTTGATGCTGGTCGATCAGCCTATAGCAGGAGGATAGATTTTTTGCCTGATAATAAGACTCGAGTTTTTTGGCCAGTTCCAGTAGATGAGAGAGGGTTTGAAGCTTTTTCTTCATATAAGGGATGTGCGAAAGGGACTCATGTTCAAGTTCGGCAAGTGCATAGTCACGTGAAAAAATATGTTGCTGGAACTTTTCATACAGATTATCTGTTGCATCAATAATCTTTTGATAACTTTGGATCTCTTTTAGACAGGGGTAATGTTTTGTGATTTCGAATATCTTGGTATAGGAGTGGGCATTAATTAGATGTGTGAATTCCAGAAATTTTTCAGGCTTATGCAGCAAAACCTGAATAAAGCAGAGTTTGGCGCTCACACGGCTAAAAGGTTCGAGTACCTTGAAAAGCCGGTGTGCCATATCTTTGATGATATAGACCTGCGCCTGCAAGAAGACATGATCCCAGAGCTCTTCCATCTCTTTGTAGGGCTGTGTCTTCTTTAGTAGACCCACATGTTCTGACATGCTGTAGGCAAGGGCAAAGTTCTTATGATCTACGGCCGTTCTGAAGCGTTCAAAGTGCGTTATCAGCCCTTGAAACTCTTTTATGCTCTTTTGCTTGGAGGGGACATGCGCGAATCTTTTCAGCAGCTTTAGCGCCTGGTCCATCTCCTTGTCCTGAACCATATCAACAGCATCGTCCAAGGTCTCTGTCCAGCTCTCTTCCAGCTTTTGGGCCAGCGGAGACTCCTGTAGGAGCGGAAACCTCTGAAGCAGTTCATAACTTTGAGCATAGGAGGAGGTATTAAGCCGAAGCTGCAGAAGCTCTTCCGGATAGAGGTGAAAGATATTCAGACTCCCGTCCTCGCACCCCACCAATAAAACGTCCTCTGGCGTGATGGCCAGTCGGGTTATCTTGGAGTGGAGCCGTAGATACTCATGACTAAGGATTTTTTGCGTCTTTAGATCGATCAGGGTGACCTGACGCGTATGCCCGGAAGCCAAGAGATAATTGCCACTGCCGGAGACGCAAAGCGCATTGATATCGTTCAAGCCTGTCTGATAGTGCTTGCGTATCTGAGAAGTTTTAAGATCGATGATATCAATGCTTCCTTCGATATTCCCTGCGGCCAAAAAGTTCTCGTCTATAAAGACAAGACTGTTGATACGCACATGATTCGGCGTAATACGTTTGGGAAAGACTTCGGTATGGATATTCGTAACAACGATACTCCCTCCGTATCCACTTGTGGCCGTAAGGTTTCCGGAAGGACTAAAACAAGCGCTGGAAACATAGTTTGTTTTCGGCTTTGAAAAAAGATGCGGCGTGTACTCCGGAAAAGAGCTCAGACGGGAGACCTGACCCGTTGAAAAAAGATTCCATAAATAGACGCGGCCTGTAACAGATCCCGCGATAAGATAGTGCGAACCGGGATCAAAACAGAGGGTCTCTATAGAGTTCTGCAGGGTGGGAAAAGAGTGATGATGTTTGTGCTCATGGATATTGATGACACGGACGACAGACTGCTCTTTTTCGCTATAGGCAAGATATTTTCCGTCCGGGCTGAAACTGATACTCATCTTTTCGTTGTGCACATAGGCATGTTGAAAATGAAACTCATGCTCTCTATCCATCGTGGCAAGGTTGAGAATATAAAACTTTTTAGACTTATCGACAATGGCTGCTTTACCCCCGTTCAGGGTGCGGATGTAGACGATATCATCGTCGAAGTTCAATCTTGTACTTGCTGTCATTAAATAATCTTATCATAAATTTATAAGAAAATATATTTTTTTTAACAGAAGAGAGCCAACAGGAATGCCTTTTGCTTGATTTGAAGCATGTATGTCCAAAACAATAGTTCGTTTTTATATTCAGCACAAGATCAGAGAGTTTTTTCTTCACCGCAGAGCAGAGGAGATATAGAGCCCTCTTCGGCGGTCTCTTTGGAAAATCTCAGCGAAAAAGCCATTGTGACCTTTGAAAACCTGAGTCCCGAGCTGGGCCTAAAAGAGAAAGAAGAGATCGTCAAGACACTTAACAGCATTGGAAAAGCGGCTGCTTTTGCGTCTATGAACGGTTTCGAGTCCCAGGATGAGCGTATGCTTGTCAGCAAATATTTTGGGAGCTTCAGCGGTGTGGTCAGTGATGAGGCGATTAAGAAAATGATATTTTCCAAACTTAACAATCCGAACTATGAGAATAGAGATTTTTTAGAGAAGTTTGCGAAGGCCTTGGATGAACCTCTTCAGCATATCAATATCAGGGTTTAAAGACATTGAGTGTCGCTAAACTGTAAAGATAAGTCTCTTCCAGAAGCGGGTGCTCCCCCCTTTTACTTTTTACATCCTTGTATGCATCGTTTATGGCATTCTCAATCTGTTCAAACCTGCCCGGATTCATCCCGTTCTCTTTTAAGGCATAAGATACGATACGCCTTCCTGTCTGCGTATAGGAAAAAAACTCTTCTTCAGCAAAGAGTGAGGCCCTCTTCTCTTTGCTGAAGTTAAGCGGAAACTCCCCCTTATACCCTATAGTCTGAAACTGTTGTTTAGCCTTGTCGGACAACTCCGGTTCGTCTTGCTGCAAAAAGCTTTGAAGCTCAAAATTCAGATATGTTCTGGAGAAGATCTTGGTATAAAGCTCAGCATGTTCTTGCCTCTCTTTCAAAGAGGCAGGTTCGTTCTCTTTAGCTGCCATCACGGATTCCTTTGAGGAGAGTATAGGATAGAATGGTGTTGATTATGTGGGGAGAAGAGAGATGCATTTTTTGACGATAGCCGATTATATGCTTATAATAAGAACCAGGATGTTTTAATCTTTAATAGAGGAGAAGAGTATATGAGTAACAAGACTCTGGGGGCGAGCGATCAGCTTTTGGACTACATCTTGCAAACTGGGGTAAAGGAGAGTACCCTTGCAAAAAGGGTTAGGGACGAGACCAAGAAGCTGGCAATGGGAAAAATGCAAATAGCCCCTGAGCAGGGGGCTTTTATGGCTTTTGTCGCCAAGCTTATCAATGCTAAAGCCTATTTGGAAATCGGTGTTTTTACGGGATACAGTATGTTGAGCGTAGTGTCGGCTATGGGAAAAGAGTCCTGTGCTGTGGGATGTGATATCTCAAGGGAGTGGACGGATATGGCAAAAAGCTACTGGAAAGAAGCCGGTATTGAAAAGCAGATAGAACTTAGGCTTCAAAAAGCGGAGCAGACACTTTCAGGGCTCGACGATCTGAGTTTTGACCTTGTCTTTATTGATGCGGACAAGGAAAACTATGATCTCTATTATGAGGAGTCTTTACGGGTTTTGAAGAGGAACGGAGTCTTGATGATAGATAATATTTTCTGGGGCGGGTCGGTTTATGATGAGAGGGTAGAGGATAAAGAGACAAGAGCGATAAGAGCCCTGAATACAAAGATTATGGGAGACAGACGCGTGGATGCTTCGATGCTGACCCTTGGTGACGGTCTTATGCTGGTCAGAAAGCTTTAGCTCATCAAAAGTGTCGCTCTCTTCTCTGCTGATTTTATTTAATAGCATTATATTAAGTTCTATTTCGCGATAATATCTAGGACAATGGAGTATGAGGTGGCCGAAAAGCTTCTGCAGCTTGAAGCAAACCGGAGCAAAAGAGTACTTATCATTGATGATTCCTTCACCTATTGCTATTATCTCAAAAACAGCCTCTCTCTACATCAATTTATCGTATATGACGCAGAAACCGGTGAGCATATCAGGCGGATAAGGGAGTATACAAGACTGCTTTGTACATTGAACGGTCTATACAAAAAAGAGGCCGAATTCATCGGCAAGATCGCGATATCGGATTCAATCCTTGCAAAGCCCGGAAGATTGACGGAAGAAGGGTTTACCCTGATGAAGAGCCTTAGGGAACATGGAAAGCGCACCTTGGAAGAGGAGTTCAAGTCGGCTCCAAAAGTTGGAAAGATCGCCATGGAGACAGTCTACTTTCATCATGAAGGCTATGAGGGGACAGGTTACCCCTGCGATTTGCGTGAAAACGAGATACCGGAAATGCACAGATCGTGGCTCTGGTTGACTGCTTTGAGGCCCTGGTCAATAAGCGTGTCTATAAGGATGCCTGGGAGCTGGAAGATACGCTCTCTTTCATTGAGTCTGAATCATCAAAGGCCTTTGGTCCGAAGCTGGTAAGCCTTTGTTTAAACCATAGTGATAAGTTTGTAGAGATTCTGCAAAAATATGATAGTTAAGAACGGGCGGGAAAAGGAGACTCTTTCTCCCGCTTGAACACGCCGTTTTATCCGGGTTCTAGAAGGGGGTTACATCAGCCCCCGCATCATTAGATGTTGATACATCGGCATTATCATATACAGGTCGAACACCCACCAGGCATAACGCGGTACGGAAACATCTTTCCAAAACGGAACAGAGGGTATCGGACCGTCATATCCGAATTCGGCCATGATGATCTTGCCGTATTCTGTCTTAAGCGGACAGACCGTATAGCCGTCGAACTTCTCTTTAAGCTCTTTGCCTTCCATCACGGAAATGAGGTTGGCAGTCAGTATCGGAGCATGGTGGCGCGCAGATCCGCCTGTCTTGCCCATGGGAATACCGCAGATATCACCAATGCCGAAGACATTCTTGTAGCGGCGGTGTTGAAGCGTGAACTTGTCCACTTCCAGCCATCCTTTTGCCGTTCCTCTCTGCCAGCCCAGAGAAGAGTTTTTGATGGCATCTACAGGACCCATCGGAGGTACGATATGGATGAAGTCATATTCCATCTCGACCTGCTCGTATTTGTCAAAGGTCTCGTACATCTCAAGGTCTTCATCATACTCACCCTGTTCTTGCCAGAAGTGATCAAAGGTGGCTATTTTCTTCTGTACATCTATCTTTTTAAGGTTATGCGTAAACTTTGTAGACATCCCTTCGTACCCGTCTTGTGTCTTCTGGAGTTCATCGGCTACGTTTTTGAGGCTGAACAGAGACGCGTTGTTGGTCGCAAAGATAAAATTGGCAGAAAGACCGTCTTGTTTCAGATAATCCGCAGAGAGGTAGAGTATCTTTTGTGGTGCCCCGCCGCATTTGATAGGCGTGTTCGGCTGGGTGTAGATCGCGACAGGTTTTTTACCCTCTTTAGCCGCTTTTTTTAGGTCTTTGAACCATTGATAGGTAAGTTCTCCTCCCGCATGCGTCCCTTTCTCAAGATCGTTAAGGTAGACCGAAGAGATACCGTTTTTGCCGATATCTTCTTTTGTAAGTCCTTCGATCTGTTCATAATGGTACTGAATCCCCGTGGCGACGACAAGATAGTCATAGTCAAGCTCTTCTCCGCTGCGCAGTGTGATGATGTTCTTATCCGGATCGACACTCTTGGCCTCATCTTTGATCCACTTCACATCATTAGGAATGAAGTCTTTGTTACTCATCTCGATATCACTTGGCTCATACTCGCCGGCCGCGATAAAGACCTGACCGGGCTGGTAAAGATGAATCTCGTTAGGTGCGACGACAGTGATATCGGGATTGCTCAGGGATGAGCGAAGGTTAGCCATCGCCATGATTCCACCGGTCCCGCCGCCGAGGATGACAATCTTGCCCTTAGCATCCGAAGCAGCCTTTGCTTCGGTAGCGGAACCGGCAAGCAAAGAGGCGGCAATAGGGGAAATCCCCATTAATTTGAGGGCGTCGCGGCGTGAAAGACCGTCTGTTATCTCTGTTAATGGTTCTGTGGGTCTGTTTTTGTTCATGTTCCTACTCCCCTGTAAGTATTTGGTGATGAATAATATAACATAATTCCATCTCAAATATCTCACGAAGCCTAGGAAATGATCCTGTCAAGCATAAATTGTATAGAAGTACGTCCGTTAAAGACGTTTTTATTGAGGGTGTAGGAGCAGGAGATCTCCTGTCCGGCATGAAACTCTTCATCGCAGCGAAAGTACATCAGGTCATAAGTCTGTCTATCATCGGACTCGAGTCGAAGTTCGATCTTTGCATGCTCTTTCTCTTTACCCAGACGCCTAACCGAGACGATCTGCGCCCGAGAAGCAAGAAAACGCGGTCTGGGATTGGCTTCTCCGAAGGGCTCAAAGGCTTCCAGGAGAGACAGGAGTTCAAAATCGATAGCAGAACTGTGGATCTCGCCCAGAATCTCTTCCTGGGGAAGATAATCTTCGGCAGGAATGGAGCTGGCGGCCTTGTTGATCGCCTCTTTAAAGCATGCAATATTCTTTTCTTTAAGTCCCAGTCCGGCGGCCATCTTATGCCCGCCGAATTTTTCCAGAAGCTCTTCTTGTTCCTTGATCAGTTCATATATGCTGATCTCTCCGATACTTCGGGCCGAGCCTTTGGCTCTGCCGTTTTCGACAGAGAGGACAATGGCTGGTTTTCCAAATCGCTGGACCAGACGCGAGGCAACGATACCGACGACACCTTCGTGCCAGCCCTTATTTGCCACAACGATGATATTATCGTCTGCATGGACTTGTGAAACGGCATCTTCCGTCGCTTCGGCCTCGGTACTCTTTCGGATCTGGTTGAGCTGGTCAAGGAGCTCGTACTGCCTGTAAGCACTCTTTTCGTCGGGTGCGTTTAAAAAAGCAAGAGCATGCGAAGCATCTTCCATCCGTCCTGCACTGTTTATTCGAGGTGCGACCTGAAAGGCGATATCTTCGGCTGAAAGCCGTTTCTTAGCCAACATATCTCGGATAATGACCATGCACGGACGCATAGAGGTAGAGATCTGTTCAAGCCCTTTGATAACAAGAACCCGATTAATATCTTGCAGGGGCATAACGTCCGCGACGATAGCCAGACACAAGAGGTCCAGAAACTGGGAAAGGTTAATAGAAGAACCGATCTCTTTTTTGATCAGAGCCATCAGCAGCCAGGCCACCTGGGCTCCGCAGATCTCTTTAAAAGGATAGCTGCACTCTTCGAGTTTCGGGTCAATAATGGCAAAGGCATCGGGAAGCGACGAAGAGGGGGTATGATGATCGGTGATGATAAGATCGATGCCGCGTTTTTTACATGCTTCGGCTGCCCCAAAGGCATTGATTCCGTTGTCCACGGTGATCACTACGTCCGCATTAATACGGTCTATGATCTTTTCCGAGACACCGTAGCCATCCGTAAAACGATTAGGGATAGTCGCTTCTATGGGATAGCCGATAGCCTTGAAAAAGTCTATCATCAAGGCGGTGGAGGTGACACCGTCTACATCATAATCACCGACTAGATAGATCTTTTCACCACGCTGCATAGCCTGGGCAATACGCCTGGCGGATTTTATACCGTCATGCAAAAGGGCGGGATCGGGAATGTCCGAGAGTTTTTTAAAACCCTTATCAAAGCGTTGAGAGAGTATCTCATGCAAACGTGCCTTGGAAAGTTTAGGCATCAGACGCGGGGGTGGCTTTGATAAAACAAGCCGTGGCAGTCTGCGAAGCAGAACCCTTTTGGAGTGAGCATACCCGTGAGGTCAGGTATAGGTGCAAGGTGTTTGATCTAGGCATCGGTAGAAAGAGCTGCTTTGACAAAGGCCAAAATAGCCGGGTTTGGCGTGGTCAGACGTGAGGTAAACTCAGGGTGAAACTGAACGCCGAGAAACCAAGGATGGCCTTTTATCTCAACAGCTTCGATAAGGCCGTTTGACTCGCCCGTAACTATCATTCCGGCTTTTTCCAGCTGCTCTCTGTACGCAGGATTCGCCTCGTATCGGTGACGGTGACGTTCGTAAATCACCTTTTCACCGTAAGCTTCTCTAAGGTGGGATTTCGCCTTGGTATCGCAAGGGTATTCGCCCAAGCGGAGTGTTCCTCCCATCGGTGACTGATGCGTACGGAGCTCTTTTACTCCCGATTGGTTGATGAAGTTATCGATAAGATAGATCATCGGATTGGTCGTATCCGGATTAAATTCGATAGAGTTCGCGTCCTCAAGTCCAAGTACGTTGCGTGCATACTCGACAAGGGTTAGCTGCATACCTAGACAGATACCCAAATAAGGAAGCCTCTGGACGCGTGCATACTCGATAGCCTGGATCTTTCCTTCAACACCGCGTGAACCGAATCCGCCTGCGACAAGAACCGCATCACAATCGGCAAGCAGGATTTCGGCACTCTTTGCTTCGATGTCCTCAGAGTCAACCCAGCAGATATCCACGCGGGTATCGAGGTGCGCCCCGCAATGGATAAGCGATTCGATAAGCGATTTGTAGGACTCTTTGAGCTCAAGGTACTTTCCTACGAAACCGATAGTGACCCTGCCGCTTGGCTGAACGATCTGTTTGACGAGGGCATCCCATTGTTCCATTTCTGGATGGAGTTCGCCCAGTTCTAGCTCTTTGGAGATCGGTCCCAGTATGTTTTGCTGTAAAAAGGTAATAGGTACGGCATAGATGGTCGCTGCGTCAAGGGCTTCAATCACGCAGTCTTGGTTTACGTCACAGGCAACGGCCAGTTTCTTCTTGAACGTTTTCGGTAAAATAGCTTCACTGCGTGCAATAAGCATCTGGGGAGTGATACCGATACGGCGCAGCTCCTGAACAGAGTGCTGGGTCGGTTTGGATTTGTGCTCACCGGCCGCTTTGATATAAGGAATCAGGGTAACATGGATAAAAAATGTTCCTGCAACCTCTTCATCGTGTTTCATGGTACGGATGGCTTCCATGTAGGGAAGGCCTTCGATATCGCCAACGGTACCGCCCAGTTCAACAACAAGGATATCATGCCCTTCACCCGCTTGCTTGATACGGTCCACGATCTCGCCGACGATGTGGGGAACGACCTGAATCGTCTGGCCGAGATAACCGCCAGAACGTTCTCTTTCGATGACTGAAGAGTAGACCTGACCCGTAGTGAAATTCGAGGTCTTAAGATAGGAGCTGTCAAGGAAACGCTCGTAGTTTCCGATATCGAGGTCGGTCTCTGCGCCGTCCTTGGTGACAAAAACCTCCCCGTGCTCAAGCGGAGACATGGTGCCGGGGTCCACATTGATATAGGGATCGATCTTAAGCATACCGACTTTAAGGCCTGAATGTTTAAGCAGGGTTCCTACGCTTGCCGCTGTAATACCCTTGCCAAGACTACTTAGAACCCCACCCGTTACGAAAATATACTTTGTCATCAAGCTGCCCCTGTTTTGTTATTCTAATATGCGAATTATAGCTCAAAAAACTTTATCTTAGCTAGACAAAGCTGGTTACCTAGGGTATAATCAGGCAAATTAACCTTTGAAGGTTTTTAATGCACGATATACTTTTATACGGGACGATCGCTCTTGGGCTCTCAGTCGTTCTGAACCTTGTTCTTAAGCACTTTGGCATTCCCCAGATCATCGGATATATTATTACGGGTACGATTATCGTATATGCCTTTGATCTGCGGCATGTCGTGCATTCCGAAGTCCTTCATATGGTGGGTGAGTTCGGTATTGTTTTTTTGATGTTTACCATAGGGCTAGAGATCTCCATAAACAAAATGAAAGAGATGAAGCGGGATGTGTTTTTTAACGGCGGCCTACAGGTCGGCTTGACGGCAATTTTCGTTTATCTCTTCTGTGTGTACCTTTTTGAAATAGGCGTCAAAACATCTCTGATTATTGCACTGGCTTTTTCGCTCTCTTCCACCGCAGTGGTGCTCACCTATCTGAAGCAGACAAAAGAGATCTACATCCCCTATGGCCAACGCTCTATGGGAATTTTGATATTCCAGGATATCGCGGTTATTCCTATCTTGCTGCTGATCGGTTTTTTAAGCAGTGACGGGGATAATCTTCAGGTCGTTCTTATAGAGACCGCAGTCAGTGCGGTTGTGCTTTTGGGCGTTATGTTTATCATCGGCAAACGGGCAATGACATGGATACTTCATTTCTCGGCGAACTCCCATGTGGAAGAGCTGTTTATGAGCTCGGTCCTGGTGATCGTCGTGGGGGCTTCACTCCTCGCCGATTATGCGGGGTTTACCTACTCTTTGGGCGCTTTTATGGCGGGGATGATAATTGCAGAGACAAGATACCACCATAAGGTCGAGTCCGATATCGCACCTTTTAAAGACCTTCTTCTGGGGACCTTTTTTGTGACGGTGGGAATGAAGATTGATATAAACTTTTTCTTTTCCCATATAGCTGTTATTGTCGGACTTTTTTTGGCAGTGCTCTTGTTGAAAGCACTTCTGATATTTTTTATTGTGCGAAGCGGATCGCTAAAAAGCACATCGGTGAAAACAGCCTTGGCTCTTTCCCAGGTAGGAGAGTTCTCTTTTGCTATCTTCGAGCTTGCAAGCGGAAACGGTTTGTTGGGAGAGGAGCTAAGTCAGATACTGGTCTTGATTGTCGTTCTTTCTATGTTTTTGACGCCCTTTATTATCACGCGCATTCATACTCTTGCCAAGCTTTTCAGCAAGGAAGAGGTGATAGAAAACGATTTTTCGGGGATAGGCGGACGAAAAAACCATGTCATCGTTTGTGGATATTCGGTCGTCGGAAAGTTTGTAGCCAAAGAGTTGAAAAAGACAGGAGTGGAACATATTATCGTGGACAATTCACTGAAGCACGTGAAAGAGGGTCTGGCAGACAATGAAGAGATCTATTACGGAGACATGTCGAAGGCCTCAATCTTAGAAGCCCTACATGCAGAAGATGCAGCGGCCGTGATTATTACCCTTGATAATCCGGAGAAAAAACGCCTTATCTCCGAGGCGGTGAGTCGATATGAAAAAGAGATCAACCTGATTGTAAAAGTGGTCAGTCTCGAGGAAAAAGAGATGCTCCAGGATCTGCCTATCGATGCGATGATAGACGGAAAAGAGGAGGTGGCAAAAATCCTGGTTGCACACTGTGTACAGTGCAAGATAAGTGTCTGAAAGGAGATACCCTTCTTCTTTTGAAGATGCTCTATGCCGAGCATATGGCCCTATGTAGGCTTAGTTGCCTCTTGAGCCAGGCTTGATGGCTTCGGACTTGCCCTCTTTGCAGAGTGGACAGTCGTCCGGGGAGTACATCTCAAAGGTAAAATCGTCCAGAGCAAAAAACGGCAGATCGGCAGGAAGCTTGCAGTTCTCTTTTCGTTCTACGTTTGAGTTCTCTCTGTGGCAAAAACCACGGTTGGCCAGGGCGGCAATCCCGACAACTTCTCCGCCCAGTGCTTCAATAGCGGCAGCTGCTTCCATTGCTGAACCGCCTGTTGTGATGATGTCTTCGCAGATAATGACCTTCTCACCCTTGGATACTTCAAAGCCGCGGCGAACAGTCATCTTTCCCTCTACGCGCTCAGCAAAGATAGATCGTTTATCCAGAGCGGTGGCCAGGGCAAAACCTGCGATCAAGCCGCCAAGCGCAGGAGCACAAACCGTATCGACCTGAAGTCCGCTCTCTTTGATCTGTTTAGCTACGGCTTCGGCAAGGGTCTTCGCATTTTTCGGGTCTTCAAGAACCTTTGCGGATTGAAGATAAAACTGGGAGTGGTTGCCTGATGAAAGTTTAAAGTGACCCTCTAAAAGAGCATTAGCATCCATATATATTTTTTTTACGTTCATGTCTCTTCCTGTTGAGCTAAATTATACTTTCAGTATTTCCGCTTCTTTCTCTTTAAGTGTTGCATCGATCGTGGCAATAAACCCGTCCGTGATCTTTTGAATGGCATCTTGAGCCGCTTTTGACTCATCAGATGTGATCTCTTTCTCTTTTTCCAGCTTTTTGATCTCGTTATTGGCTTTTTGTCGGTCGTTACGGACAGAAACCTTGGCATCTTCACCCATACCCTTCATCTTCTTCACGGTCTCTTGACGTTGCTCGATCGTCATTGGAGGGAAGTTCAGGATGATTTTCTCGCCATCGGAGTTCGGGTTCACACCGATGTTTGCTTTAGCGATTGCCGCTTCAATATCAGCAACAAGAGGTTTTTCCCATGGAGAGATGACAATCGTCGTAGCATCCGTAGCGATAACTGAACCGACTTGATCGAGTGCTGTCGGTGTACCGTAATAGTCGATTTTAATACCATCTAGGATAGAAATCATTACCTTTCCCGTGCGCAGGCTTTTAAAACTATGATGCATGTGCTCAACCGAGCCTTCCATATTTACTTTACACTCTTCTTGAATTTCATCTGTCATGTTGATAGGTCCTTTGTTTTATTTTTTTACGATTATTTTACTGGTATAGGCATTACCGGATCTGATAATGACTCGGGTACGTCTGTTCTTAAGAGAGTAGGGTTTATCTGTTTTAAACTCACCGTCTTGGACTTTGATGTACTCCCAGCCACCTCCAGTTACGTAGAGTTCCGCCTTCGTGATTGATGACGGCATTGTAACGTGAATATCATTAAGTTTCCCATTGAGAGGGTAGTTTTTTGGCGAATGCCACAGGGCATCGAGATATTTGATACGGAGTTTGGGATTTAGGTCCACATCGCCCGTCAAGGCAATACGGTCCAAATCACCTCTAGGGCTCAGCTCCGAGACGGCACCGACGTTTTGGTTTAGGACAAGTTCGAATCCGTAGGAGGCGATGATATCTTTGACTTTCTGATCAAACTCCCCGTAAGGATAGGCGTAATACCTGGGCTCAAAACCAAGCTGCTTAGTAAAAGATGCCCATGCCTTATCCGTGTCCTTTACGATCTCTTGCGCGGAAAGCGAGACCATATGCCGATGTTCATAGGAGTGCAGACCGATCTCTCCGTACTCGGAGGCTTCTCTGACCTGTTCCCAGTTCATGTAGTCGCCATAGTTTCTATCCGTTGCCCCGACATAAACAAAAAGGGTAAAAGGATACCCGTAGGCTTGAAAAAGAGGAAGTCCGTCGGTATAGAAGCTCTTATAGCTGTCATCTATACAGAAGATAACCCAGTTGTCCGGAATTTTTTTCCGCTCCTTCAGGGCTTCGTTAAGGGTCTCCAAAGAGACGACCCGATAACCGTTCTCTTTAAAAAAATCAAACTGTTTTTTTAAAACCTCAAGAGAAGTGTTGGTAGAAGGATGTTTGGCATCGCCGAAACGGTGGTAGACAAAGAGGTGGGCATCCGCCCAAAGAGTGAGAGAAAGAAGCGCGAGGAGAAGCGCCTGTTTCATTATTTTGTGCTGTTGGCTTCTGGAGCCGCACTTGGAGCTACGACAGTGGTCTCTTCGATGATGCTGTCGACAACAGAAGCCTTGTTCTCTTGACCGTAAAAGTACCCCATCGCCACAGTGTTCGCGACAAATAAGAATCCTAAAAAGAAAGTCATCTTAGCAAGAAAGCTTCCCGGACCTTTAGCACCGAATACAGATTCATTTGATCCGCTGTAGGCACCAAGACCAATGCTTGAGCTTTTTTGAAGCAGTACAATGATCGTTAGAAGAACGACTAGGACAATCTGGACTATAAGCAGTATGGATGTCATTGAGTTTCCTGAACAGGGCTTTTTACAAGGGGCCCTTTAATAAAATTGCGCAATTATAGCGAACTTTATCTTATAATTTATATAGTCTCACCTAAACACGTTATAATACGGCTTTTAAAAAGGTACCTGTCTGATGAAAAAAGCATTAATTCTTGTCGTATTGCTGTTAACGGTCTTTGTCGGCGAGATGCTGATGTTCGAGAACAACACCCACGCTCAAGACAAAGAACCCTATATTGCGGTGACCAGTTTTCCTCTTTACGAGATCGCAAAAGAGCTCGTTGATAATAAGATAGAAGTAAAAAAACTGATCCCTTTCGGTGTTGAAGCCCATACCTATACACCTTCGGTTAGAACAATGACGGGACTTACTCAGGCAAAACGCTTTGTATACAACGGACTGGGACTGGAGCCTTGGATCAAAAAAGAGTATTCCAACGGGATGAATATGAGCTCTTTTGTGCAACTGCAAGAACATCAGGAGTCTGAAGAGGAGGAGCATCATCATGATGATGAAGAGTCTGATCCGCATTACTGGTTAGATATCGAAAACATGATACGGATGACAGCTGCCCTGGCAGAGAAACTCAGCGAAGACTTTCCCGAGCATAAGAGTATGTTCGAGAGGAACTCAAAAACTTACATTAAAACTTTGAGAGAACTCAAAGAGGAGTATGCACAGAGGCTAAAGTCGTGTAAACGAAGAGAGATCGTCGTTAATCACAATGCCTTTGGATACCTCGGGCATGAGCACGGCTTTGCCTCGCACTCCGTAACGGGCCTCTCCCCTGATGAGCAGGCTAGTGCAAAGCGGATGAAAGAGATCACCGACTTGGTTAGAGATGAAGGAATTAAAACCGTCTTTTTTGAAAGCTTTGTGAGCCCAAAGGTCGCTACGGCCATTTCCAAAGAGACGGGTGCGCAGGCGCAGTCCCTTCAACCCTTAGCCAACGTTAACGAAAAAGAGGCCGCCAAAGGCTATATTGCGCTTATGCAAGAAAACCTGGAAAAGCTGGCCGCAGCTATGGAATGTGAATGAAATTTATGCCAGCTGTTTTTGAAGTCAAGGGGCTCTCATATGCGATCAACGGAACGGATATTGTCAAGGATATAGAGTTCATCGTGAATAAGGGCGATTATAGCGCCGTTATCGGACCAAATGGCGGAGGAAAGACGACCTTGATCCGTCTTCTTCTTGGTTTAGAGAAAAAAAGCAAGGGAAGCATTAAGCTATTCGGCCAAGAGCAAAAAGCCTTTAAGTCCTGGGATAAGATAGGTTATGTCCCTCAGCGCGTCTCGCATATTGATCAATACTTTCCCGCCACTGTCGAAGAGGTCGTAAAGATGGGACGTACCGCAAAAAGAGGTCTTTTTACGAGAGAATCGCAAGAAGACAGGGATGCGGTTGAGCAGGCTATGAAAAAAATGGATGTGCTTAATCTTCGTCAAAAGCTTGTAGGAGAGCTTTCAGGTGGTCAGCGTCAGCGTGTCATGATATCCAGAGCTTTGGCAAGCAAGCCTGAGGTTCTGATCCTGGACGAGCCGAATACGGGCGTAGATATGGTTTCTCAAAACCGTTTTTATACGCTTTTAAGGGAGCTGAACGAAAAGGACGGGATGACAATTTTGTTTATTACCCATGACGTAGGCGTGATTGCGGATGATATCCAGTCTATGCTCTGCGTTAATCAAACACTCTTGGCCTGTAATAACCCACATGAGGTACTCTCTTGTACAGAGATGAGCAAACTATACGGGATAGATGCGCATTTGATTCATCATCACCATCATTAGGATTAGGTATGTCTAAAATATTTCAATATGATACCTCGGACAGAAAATATGCTTGCAGCACATTTTTTAAGATAGCTGAGACAGAGGCGCTTATTTAGATGATGGAGATATTTCAATATGACTTCATGGTAAATGCCTTCCTCGCAGGCATTATTATCGCCATACTGGCGTCTGTGAGCGGTTCTTTTATCGTTCTTCGCCGATATGCGATGTTGACGGAGACTCTTGCCCATGTGGCCTTAGTCGGTGTAGCCATAGGTATGGTCACGGAACAAAACCCTATCTGGGTCGCTGTTCTTGTCTCCGTGCTCTCAGCTTGGCTGATTGAGTATCTACGCTCTTATCTGGGCCTCTATTCGGACTCGATTCTGGCCATATTTCTTTCGGGCTCTTTGGCTTTGGCCGTAGTCATCGTCTCCGTAGCCGGTTCATTCAATGCCTCTTTGTTTTCCTATCTTTTTGGTTCTATCCTGTCGGTAAGCCATGAAGACCTTATTATCATGACGATTTTCGGCTCTCTGTCCATGACGGTTTTGTTGGGTCTGTTCAAAGAGTTCTATTTTATTGCCTTTGATGAAGAGGTCGCCCAGGTAAGCGGACTAAAGGTAAAACTGTTTAACTTTATGCTTGTTACCATTATCGCGGTTATTATCGCCTTGTCTATCCGTGTTGTGGGAACCTTGCTGATCGGCGCGCTGATGGTCATTCCTACGATATCTGCTTTGCGGTATAGACTCGGGTTCTCTAAAACAATACTGCTTTCTCTGCTTTTTTCTATAAGTGCCGTATTGTTGGGTATGACACTCTCTTATAATTTCTCTCTTCCCAGCGGTGCGACGATCGTGCTTGTGATCCTCTTCATCTTTATAATTTCAATACTGATAAACCGCAAATGAAAGTAGAAAAAGAGTTTTCGCGATTCGCACACGAGTATGGGCAGTACAACACTGTTCAAGACAAGGTGGCCCAGAAGTTAATTGATGATGTAGAGGAAAAACCGCAGAGAATGTTGGACCTCGGGTGTGGAAACGGCAGTGTAGCCGGTAAAATTACCTGGCCCTTTCAAAAGTTCATAGGGGTCGATTTTTCTCAGAAGATGCTTGACTTGCATCCTAAAAATGAAAAAACAGAGTGTCGTTTGGGTGATTTTAATGAGGAGGGGCTTTTTGAGGAGCTTGTCAAAGAAGAGTATGATAGGGTCTTCTCCGCCTCATCTTTGCAATGGGCACGCGACCTGGACAGGACCCTTTATCAGATATCTCAATTGGGAGCACCTATTTCCTTGGCCATCTTCACCTGTAACACATTTAAGACCCTGCTCAAAACGGCTAATATAGACTCGCCCCTGCGCTGTGCAGATGAGGTGTCATATCTTATTGGACAGTATTTTCATTGCGATATTGAGGTCGTGGAGTATGAGCTGGCATTCGAATCGGTAGAGGATATCTTTACGTATATAAAGAAGAGCGGGGTTTCCGGCGGAAGAAATCTCCTTGGTTATAAAGAGATGAAAAGACTCATGCAAAACTATCCGACAAAAACCCTAGAGTTTGAAGTCCTATTCGCTCGCAATTAAGTTCTGTTTTTCCAGGGTGTAGAGCTCGTAACGAATCTCTTTGAACCTGTCGGAAAGCTCGGGTTCGACTACCTTGTATATCTCTTCAAGTACTCGAGATGATTCTTGTGCCCGTTTATAGTTGGCAATGATAATACTCTCTAGAGAAGACCTCTCCATCTCACTCTCTCTGGTAGGACGAAGCACATCATTCTGGGCGTCACGTGACTGCAGAAGTGCCTGAAGATTATCGATCTTCGCAAGATGGCGCAAGGTCTTTAATCTGCTTGAAAGCTCTCTGTTGTTGTCAGCATATCGTGACATATCTTCAATAACCCGAATCCCCTCTTTCAGGCGATTAAGGTTGGCATCGATAACTCTATACAGGCCCTTGTCCATGTAAAATTTCTACTTGTTCTTTTTACGAGAGGCTTTAGCCATCTTGGCTTTTTTCTTATTCTTGGCTTTTTGATCGGCAGATGTTGTCTTGCGTGTTCCGATCTCTTGTTTCATATTGGGATCAGTAACTGCCCCGAAGCTATTTTTTGTTGTTCGTGCCTTAAATGCGATTTTTATACCGTCATCCATCTCTACACTGGAAGTATTTGAGCGTGCCATTGATTGCCTTTGATAAATTATGTTCTATGTCACGTGATGACATAAGATAAAAACTTATAAATAGACTGTTGTCTGCTTATAGGTTTTGATCGATCCGCCGAAGCGGATAGACTACTCCTCGCTGCCAAAAATACCGAAAAGGTGAAGAAGCGAAGTGAAGATGTTTAAGAAATCAAGGTAAAGCGCGATCGCACCGTCGATAGGTGTTTCGTATACTCCACGAATGATGTTCTGGGTGTCGTAAACGACAAGAACACTGAACAGAAGTACAACAACTGCAGAGATGATAATACTTAGCAATGGACTTCCTAAGAAAAGGTTTACCAGGGAGAACCCGATGATAACAAACAGAGCAATCATTAGAGGTTTGCCGTAGCCTGTAAAGTCTCTTGTAGTCTTGATAGCAAAAAAGCTCATCGCTCCAAAGATCACAGAAGTCATAGCAAAAGCATTACCGATGATAGCACCACCGCCCGACAAACCAAGCGTACGTGCCAACAAAGGAGCAAGTGTAATACCGGTCATGAACACAAAACCAAACATAACAGCAAGGTTGATACCCGGTTTACGTTTAACAGCAAACAGACCAAAAAGCAAAACGAACTCTAAAATGACGATAGGTAAAAACCATGCTTGAATTGAAGCAGCAAATGGAATTCCGACATAAGCGCCGACCGCACCCGCCATCATAGAGGCCGCAAACAGTTTATATGTCTCTTTAATAAAAGAGACAAGCTTACCTTCACTTCTTGCACTTATATCTTCGTAATGAGATTGGTGTGCATAATCACGATCATATAGACCCATTGAAAATCCTTATTAACAGTTTATGAGATTATACCAAAATTTTTGACCCCGTAATATTATATACATTATATAAAGGGATTATTTAAGCATTTGGCTGATATCAAATATGCAGAACTATATAGTCCGAATGTGTGAATCTTGTGTGGGTTTACCAATGCAAAAAAACAATTATAAATGTAATGAAAAGGAAGATTGTTAACAGCCAGAACAAATTTCAAAATTCCTTTTAAAAACTCTTGACATGCGAAGCGG
>CAXGZT010000015.1:0-23301 GCA_964014335.1 uncultured Campylobacterales bacterium
ATTCCATATTCAAAGCCAAAATCTTGCCGTTTTTTTCTGTTGACTTTATCAACACAGTAGCGAACTGCCTCCAGAGAATCTCCGAACTTCTCAGGATGGTGAAATCGTAAAAAACTGACACTGTTTTTAAGATAAAAATGGAGTTGAGTGATATTTTGCTTCTTGAGGTTATTGTACAGGGGAAGAAGTGCGCTGTAAAGCTCTTGGCGTAAGCGAGCTTTCTCCTCTTTGGTGGCCGCGTTGGCCTTTTTTACTATAGAGGTGATTGCATCTTTGCTGATGATATTGTCATATACGTTTTGAGCAAGCAGTTGATAGGAATTTTTGACGGCTTGAAACTGTATGGCAGCGTGGGTGATCTTGTCATTGTAGTGATACTCAAGTTTTTGCTCTTTTTGCTGTGTAAAAAAGAGGTAGGCCGGTATATACAAGAGCAAGCTGATAATTATAAAGGCTGAAACAGTGTAAACATAGCTAAGTATTTTCATGAGGTAATCCTATTATAGTCAAAAACTGTAGTAATACGTTTGGCATAATCGATAAGCATAAATCTTGAGACTTAGTATAATACTATCAAACTTAAGGATATCCTATCCTAATAGGAAATAGTCCGTATCGTTCACCTCTGCTCCGTTTTTGTTTATGGCGGTTTTTTATTTGTCGAAAATCTTTTTCTTGTCAAGATGGAAGAGGGGGTTTTTCGGGGCGGAACATGCCAAGGCAAGAGAAGCCATTATGCTGCATGTCCGCAAGGTGCTCTCCTATACACTGTTTGTCGCCGTACTCTCAGGCCATGTATATCTAGATAGCTGCTTATCCTAGATAAAGATATCTATCCCAATACGCTCGGCAAGACTCTGTCCCTGTGCGGTAAGTTCCAGCTCTTTCTCCTCATTGAGAAGCAGAAGCTTATGCTTGGCCATGAGGTTGATGATAAGCTTGAACTCTTTCAGGCTAAGTTTGGAGAGTCTGTAAAGGTTTTTGGCCTGCATGATATCCGCCTTGGCCAGAGCATAAAACAGGGTAAGTGCCTTATGATGGGAAAAGACTTCACTGTAGCTGTTTAAAATATTCAAGATCTTGATACTGCGGAGTATGTCACTCTCGTCCAGATCATACTGAGCCGTCTCAAGCTCCGACTCAAGTTCAGTGACGAGCTGATCTTCCAAAGAGAGTGTAGTGAGTGTGTGAGCCTGCTTATTCGCAGCAGGAGAGCGTACGGCATCGAGTTTGGCCTGAAGTTCTTGTTGATAGTCCATACTGTAATTATAGCCAAGTGCCGAGAAATATCTTCAGTTGGAAAAGAGCCTTCTGAAAAAACCTACCCCCTGCGCCTTTTTGATCATACGGATATAACGGTCGATGCTGGCAGGGCCCAGTTCAAAGTCTTTAAGCATCTTGTCATCCGCACCGATACTCACACAAAAAGGTACGGAGCTGATCTCGTATTTATGTGCCAACCGGGGGTTTTTAGTCACATCCACCTTGGCGATAATAGCCCCGTCTTTAAAATAGTTGTCAAGAGAGGAGAGTTGCGCAAGCACGTCCTGGCAGGGTCCGCAGCGAGGTGAATAGAAATCGATAAAGATAGCCTTTTCGCTTGTTTCGATAAAGTCGCTATAGATCTCGTCACTCAGTTCTATAATCATCTGATGCCTTTATTTGTAAGATTCAATGAACACAGGGCTCTTTTTAATTATAATTATACAGAATAATAAAGAAAGGAGTGATCCCATTTATGAGTGAAGAACATAAAAATAATCCGTTTCACGGCATCACCCTGAAGATGATCTTGACAGACCTGGTCGAGCATTACGGCTGGAAGGTCCTAAGAGAGCGTGTAGATATTCGCTGCTTTTGGAACGAACCCTCCATAAACTCCAGTCTGAAGTTTTTACGAAAAACACCCTGGGCAAGAAAGAAGGTCGAGGAGCTGTATCTTGAGATGCTTAAGGCGAAAGAAGATATAAAAGAGATGAGCGACCTCTTTTTTCCCAAAGCTTAAAAAAGGCCAGAACTTTCGGTGAGCTTTTCAGAGAAGAGATGGTTTAATAGATAACTGCAGGACAGAGATGGAAACACTTTTTTATTTGGGGATTATTTTAGTGATGGGAACACTGACCCAATGGCTTAGCCCTAAACTCCATGTCCCCCGTGTCGTCGGCTATTTGACACTGGGGCTTGTTATCGGCCCTGAACTGCTCGGTATCATACCCCGCGAGTTTGTCGAACACTCCTTTCTGGTCACAGATCTGGCACTTTCCGTAATCGCTGTACTCGTGGGATCAACGCTTAAGGCCTCTACACTCAAAGGTCACGGCAAAGAGGTGATCTATATTACCCTCTTTCAATCTACAGGGACATTCATCATCGTCTTCATCGGATTTTTCCTGATGGGAAACATTTTGTCGTTTCCAGGCGGTCAGATATTGATGACAGCACTTCTCTTAGCCGGAATAGCTACGGCTACTGCTCCGGCGACACCGCTTGCAATCGTCCATGAGTTGGGAGCAAAGGGCGGTTTTACTTCAACCTTTTTAGCGGTTATAGCGACGGATGATGCTATCGCATTGATTATGTTCACCTTGGCACTCACGATAGGGAGTGCGATGATAGACGGCGGAGTCTTTGAATGGGCAAATATCTTGGGTGCGATGATGACCATTCTCTTAAGCAGTCTGCTCGGAGTGGCGGCTGCCCTCATCAATACGGGCCTGGAAAAACTTTTTACCCATAATAAGGGTATGGAAACCATTGCTACGCTCGGGCTTATCTTTATCGTCTACAGTCTGAGTGAATACTGGAAGCTTGAACCGCTCCTGAGTGCTATGGTCATGGGTGCGGTAATGGTAAACACTTCACCGGATTTTGATCTTGTCGAAGAGGAGATTGATAATCACCTTGCCGAGATTATCTTTATGCTCTTCTTTATTATCTCTGCCATGCATTTCAAGATGAGCGCTGTGTTCGCACTTCCCTTTGCTATCGAACTTTATGTACTGCTGCGCTTCTTTGGAAAGCTGACAGGAAGTTATATCGGAGCACTCCTTGCGCGAAGCAGTGATACCGTGAGAAGATATATGGGCCTGGCCCTTCTTCCCCAAGCCGGTGTCGCTATAGGACTGGCCCTCTCTTTACAGCAGCATGAGGGGCTTGAAAGCATAGCTCCCATTATTTTAAATATAGTCATAGCCACGACGCTGATTCATGAGCTCATAGGACCTTTTATGACAAGGTTTGCCATTGTGAAAAGCGGAGAAGCCGATTGAGTGTTCGGGCTAAATGCCTCTTTTTCCGATAGCGTTGATAAATTTTGATACACTATAAGAAAAGCAAGGAGGTTTTATTATGGAAGGCCAGGTAGAGGTTCACTTCACCGTTCTGTGCGAAAACGATTTTCACAAAGAGATAAGCCTATCCGACCTGCTCGCATCCGAGAAGGTGATCAAAGCGATAAAGAGCGAGTTTGGTGAAGGGGCCAGAAATCTTATGATCGGCTCGGATGCAAAAGATGCGAAGGTCAGTATAGAATCGGAGAAAAAAACGCATACACACATCATCGAAAAAGATGATATTCAGGATATATTGGAACTTACAGAAGAGTTTGCCCGAAGCCAAAAACTTTTAAAAGGCGCCTGCAGCAGAGTCGAACTGAAGAATTTTAAAACTGTGGAGGAGTGAAGCTCTAGCTCTCTTTCGACGACTTGTCTGTCGGAATCTTGATAACACGGGGTGCCCGGTGCGGCTTGTTTGAAGTATCTGCACTCCCTTTTTTATTACGGTAATCACCTGAAGATGACCCGTTTTCCCAGGGATTCTTGCCGCCCTCTTTCTTCTCCCAACTCTTTTTTTCAAAAGATTTTTTGTCCTTTTTTGGCTTGTCCCACTCTTTTTTTCCAAACGATTTTTTCTTTTTTCTATCCTTATCGCTGTCTTTTACAATCTGGGATTTTCCTTTGCTGCGTTTTTCACTTTCGCTTCTCACTGTTCCGTCATAATGGTGATTGCGCTGGGAAGTTTTTTTATTTCTGATTGCTTCCTGTTTTTTTCTCTCTTTCTCTTTCTCCTCTTCTTCGCTGCGTTTTTGAGACTCTGTAGGGCGGTGAGCTTTGCGGGGTTTATACTCTTCAGCTCTTGCCGCGGGTTTTTTCGGCTCAAACCCGGGGATGGTCTCACGGGGGAGGTTTTTACCGAGGAGTGTTTCAATAGGATAAAGAAGTGCCTGCTCTTTTTCATCGATCACGATAAGAGCCATCTCTTTTGTGTGAGCCAGGCGGGAGATATACTCTTCGGGTTTCTTCGGCAGATCAAAGCTGATCAGAACATCCCATTGGCGATCATCCATGCTGGCTAGCTCGGTATCGTTACTAAGGGTAAGGTTTTTATCTTCAATTTCTGTCGTTGCCTTGTTGGCCGCACTGACAACAAGAATGCTTTTTCCCGCATAGTGGGTGATCAGATGCTGTAGAAGTTCTTGTTTTCGGTCTTTTTCGCAGGAGTGGACACGGTGGTTGTGGCGTTTGATAGAGCTAGCTGACATAAATTGTCCTTAGTAAAAATATTAACATATAAAAGAGCTTTGTTTGTGAGGGGAAATTATACACTAGAGTTCTTGTATAAGTCCTTGTGTCATTGTCAATACATAGTGAGTGGCGGACCTGATATAATACGTCCAATCCAAACAATAAAAGAATACTATGATACAGATCTCAAACCTCTCTAAGCACTTTGGCGAACAAGAACTCTTTACCGGTCTGAGTTTTAAGCTCAATGCCGGAAACCGTATCGGTCTGGTCGGTCGAAACGGAAGCGGAAAATCTACGCTTTTTAAACTCATCCTGGGAGAAGAAGAGTACGATGAGGGGGAGATAATTATCCCGAAAGGATACAGGATCGGGACATTAAGGCAGCATCTCGAGTTTTCTGAAACTACCCTGAGAGAAGAAGCGGCACTGGCTTTGCAGGGTGATGCTCAATATGATCTCTACCGGGTCGAAAAGATTCTTTTCGGTCTCGGTTTCGTTCAGGAAGACCTGGAAAAAGACCCTCACTCCTTCTCGGGAGGGTATCAGATACGGATCAACCTTGCCAAACTCCTGGTGACAGAACCGAACCTGCTGCTTCTGGATGAGCCTACCAACTACCTTGATATTCTCTCTCTGCGCTGGCTCAAATCTTTTTTACGCAGCTTTCAGGGCGAAGTGATCCTTATCACCCATGACAGAGATTTTATGGACGGTATAACAACGCATACGATGGGAATCGTACGCCGTTCCTTGAACCTGATACAGGGTAATACCCATAAATTTTACGAGCAACTGAAATCCAATGACGAACTCTATGAAAAACAGAAACTCTCCCAGGACAAAAAAAGAAAAGAGCTCGAAGAGTTTATCGCCAAAAACAAGGCACGTGCTTCTACGGCGGCTCTTGCCCAGTCCAAGGTCAAACAGTTGGAAAAGATGGAGCTTATGGATGACCTCGGTTTTGACGACAGCCTGAAATTTGACTTCAGTTTCAAGGATACGCCCGCGAAGGTCCTGCTTGACGTCAAGGAGTTGAGCTTTGGCTATACCCCTGAAAAGCTCCTCTTTAAGGATATCTCTTTTACCCTTGCAAAAGGGGAGTGCCTGGCTATCATAGGAAAAAACGGCAGGGGTAAATCAACCCTGCTCAACACTATCGCGGGAGAACTGAAACAGCTTCACGGCAGAGTCGACTCCCATCCGAGCATGTCGTTCGGGCATTTCGGCCAGACAAATATTTCCAGGCTTCACCCCGAAAACACGGTGATGGATGAGATCTACAGCGCAAACCCGAAGCTCTCCGCCTCACAGGTCAGAAGCATCTGCGGAGGGATGATGTTCCCAGGAAACCGTGCCGACAAGAAGGTCTCCCTGCTTTCGGGCGGGGAAAAGAGCAGGGTGATGCTGGGACAGATCCTGGCCCATCCTGCAAACCTTCTTTTTCTGGATGAGCCGACTCACCACCTGGACATGGATTCCATAGAGGCCTTGACGCAAGCGATCAAGAACTTCAAGGGTTCGGTCATCATCGTAAGCCACTCTGAAGAGCTATTACGCCGTGTTGCGGACAGGCTGATCATCTTCACGAAAGAGGGAGCGGAGTATTTTGACGGCGGATATGAGCTCTTTTTGGAAAAGATAGGATGGGATGATGAAGAGCCTGTAGAGAAGGTCAAGTCTACACCAAAGAGCAATAAGAAAGAGATCAAAAAGCTCAGAACCGGACTCATCCAGGAGCGGAGTAAACTCGTTTCACCCCTGAAAAAAGAGATCGAAAAGCTGGAAAAGTTCATCATGGAGACAGAGGAGCTTCTGGAAGCTCATCATAATGAGCTGATCTCTGCCTCCAACAGCGGAGAAAGCTCCAGGGTCATGGAACTCTCCAAACTTGTCGCCTCGCAAGAGAGTCAGGTCGAAGAAAAGTTCGAGCACTTGGAAAGAGTTCAGAATGAACTGGATGAACTTCTTGAACGGTTTGAGAGAAAACTTGAGGAGCTTAAAGAATGAAAAAGGTTGCGATACTGATCGATGATATGTATGAAGATGCGGAGTTTATCTACCCCTATTACCGTCTGATCGAGGCAGGCATAGGCGTTGATGTGATCGCAATCAAAAAAGCACTTTACAGGGGAAAGCACGGGACGAGGACGAAGGCGACACGGGCTATAGAGGAGATAGACAGGGATGAATATGAGGGAGTCTATATTCCCGGCGGCTATGCTCCGGACAGATTGCGGACAAACCCTGATATGCTGGCCTTCGTCAAATACCTTTATGAAACAAAAAAGGCGGTCTGTTCTGTCTGTCACGGTCCCTCACTTCTTGTTTCGGCCGGTATACTCAAAGGCAAAAAGGTGACGGCATTCCATTCGATTAAAGATGATATCCAAAATGCCGATGCAACTTATACAGATAATAGTGTCGAAGAGGATGGAAATATCATCACGGCACAAGATCCAGGCTCACTGCCTGAGATGATGAAACTCTTTTTGTCGTTTCTGAAAAAGTAGAAGAGGCTGTTTTTGTGATCAAAATAGATATCTTTTTCTGTTCTGAGAGGATAAAAGTGAATATAGGAATGAACTTTGTATACATCATCGAAAACCTATGTGTAAAAGCGGAAGAGCTGCTTCCAAAGTCGTCGCAGTTTGAGACGGTACGCGTAGAATTCATCCAATGATATTAAAAGATTATAATATTATGATATTATTCGAAAAAAACAAGGAAAGTACAAGTGCCATATCAGTTTGTGGAGGTTGGTTCGCAGGAGCAACTTAAAAAAATATTTTCCTTTCGATATGATATTTTGAATGAAAGAGAGGAGACACGGATACTTCTTAAAGATTGTGAAATCGGATGTGAAACGGATGGGTATGATGCTTACTCCGTACATTTTGCCGCTTTTGATGAGACCGGGGAAATCGTAGCATATACCCGTCTTATTCACCACTCCCCCATCGGCTATCCGACGGCAAATTATATGAGTTATGACAGGGATACCTGGCATTTTGATCCGGAGCACCTGGGTGAGTTTTCAAGGATCTTCGTTGCACCGCATATGCGCAGTATCCAAAAACTCAGACCTCTTTTCGATACCCTGAAAATCGTCGGTTGTGCCAAAATGACGGATCTTGATATAAGATACACGCTGGGTACTCTTGAAAAACCGTTTTTCAGACTACTGAATATGCTGCATTTCCCCTATCATCGAATTGGGGATCTTCAAACGCATTTTGGCCAACGCTATCCCGCCATTTTATATACGGATGAACTGCGCAGCGCCAATCCGGAACTCTTCAAAGAGAATGCAACACAATGAAAATTTCAGCTGCTATTTCTTTTCTGCTTTTAAGCGGAACTCTCTTGCAGGCGCACCAACACGCCCAGACCATGCAGACCGAAACGACAAAGGCGATCTCGCAGGAACTCGAGCGCTTTACCCAGGACGCGACAGCAACGAAAGTAAATGAACCCTACCAACCCTATATTATCACCGTTTTGGAGGGGAAAAAGCTTGAAAAGCTCGGCGTCTCAACACTGGGCGAAGCCCTGGAACTCATCCCGGGTGTCGATATGGCTACCGACCTGAGTGATATACAAACCCCGATCCTTCGAGGCTCCAACCCTATCGCCTTCGGACAGGTTAAACTGCTTATTGACGGTATGCTCGCCAATGATACCTTTATCGACGGTTTCGCAAATTATCTCTATATGCCCGTAGAGATTATCAAACGTATCGAAGTGGTCCGCGGACCCGGCAGCAGAACAGACGGGATCAACGCTTATGCAGGCTCTATTCAGGTCATCACCTATGCGGAAGAGATAGGCGAACCGCTTAACCGCGTTTTTGCCAAAACAGGTTCGTATGATCTGCGAAGCGGTGGGTTTAACTCCTTCTTTGTCGAAGGCAAGCTTCATGTCCACGCCGACGGCTACTACCAAAAGGATAATAAAAGGTTATTTGCGGGTCCGGATGCGGCTGCCTTCTTAGGCAACCCTCTGCTTGCAAGAAGTGGAAAGGCTCCGCTGCAGACAACAAGCTATGCACTGGGACTGCAGCTTGATTATGAGGCCTTCACCTTGAAAGCAAGAGGGACTCAATTTATTCACGGCAGCGCCTACGGCATCAACGGTATGCTCCCGGAGGATGACGACCGTATCAAGCTGCCTTCTTATCTGCTGGAACTTGGCTGGAACAGGGAGTTCGGTGATCTGGAGGCCATTGTCAAGTTCGGAACGAAATTTGACAGCTTTAGCAGTGATGCGAGACTGACACCGCCTGGATTTAAACTTCCGAATTCTGATAATACCGGTCTAGTTACCTTTACAGACGGCTTCTTTGGAGTACATCAAGCCGATCAACGCTATTTTTACCACTCGGCTTATCTGAAATACAGCGGGATTGAGGATCATGCAATCACGATAGGCTATCGTCTGAGCAGGGAAGATACCTATGATGTCCTTACCAAAACAACGGATAGGGACAGCGGCACGGGTCTGGTCGATTATACGGATACGCTTCCCTTTTTCGATACGGGTGCGCGGCGCGACACGAGTATGTTCTCTTTGCAGGACCAGGTGGAGATCGGAACGAAGCTGAGCATACTCTATGGCATCAATATCGAGAAGACCTCCCTGTCGGAAACGCAGTACGACCCGCGGGTCTCACTTGTATATCAGAGCGATATGCAGCGTATCTACAAAGCGATCTACAGCCGTTCACACCGTAATCCTTCCTGGCAGGAGCTTTATACTCTCAACAATTTGGCACGAGTCGGCAATACGGATCTGAAGCCCGAAACGGTGGATGCCTTTGAGCTTGCCATGATCCAAAAATTTCAGGGCTCAAACTATCTGCAGGCGGATATTTTCTATCTGCGGAATAAAGACCAGATCGATAGAAACAATGCCGCTAATATGTATCTGAATAACCATAACACAGACCTATACGGTCTTGAACTGGAAATGAGTACCCAGATAGGTCCAGGTGACCAGCTCTATGCCAACTACTCTTACGTCAGGGGTTCAGATAACAAAGATGACTGTCTTTCCAACGTAGCCCATCATCTTGCAAAAGCAAGTTATCTGCATGAGTTCAGTTCCCGTTTCAATGCGGGAGCCATCCTTAAGTATGTCGGCAAAAAATCGCGAATAGAGAGTGATCCGCGCGAAGATACACCCGCTTACCTGACGGCGGATATTTCGGCCCGTTACCATAACCTTGAGCACGACTTCAGCGTGACGCTCAGTGTTAAAAACCTGGCCGATGCGAATGTCGCCTACCCGTCAGAGCCAAACACCTATGTCAACGACTATCCGCAGGACGGTCGCACATTTCTTCTCACAGTGAGCAAGGAATTTTAATGCGGTTATGGTTGTTGACTATCCTTATCGCTGTCCCGATCTTCGGATTCAACTATAATCCGCTGCTGCTTAAGGCACAGGCATCCATCTTTCCCAAACTGCTTCTGCTTGCCAAAGAACCGCAGAAACTTCTCGTCAAAGGCAGTATTGTTTTTGCCCTTGTTTATGAAAGCGAAGACATCGAGGCGGCTTCTAGACTCAAGGCTTTGATGGAAGAGCAGTACAAGGGAGAGATAGAGGGGTATCCTTTTACTGTAGTTTTGATACAATATGCCCAATTGGATGAGACCCTCGAAGCCAGTGCCGTGATGGCCCTGCATTCGCAAGATCATATAGCTGAGCCCGCCAAACTGGCCATTGAGAAAAAAATCGTCTCTTTCGTCGGGGACGCTGCGTATATGAGAGAGGGCTACCTCTTTTCCCTAAACCTGGAACGCTCGACGGTGATCTATATGAACAAGCCTATGCTACCGGAATATGGGTTGGAGTTTTCAGACACACTCTATCATATCGTAAGGTTTTTTGATGAAAGTTAAGCAAGCGTATTCCCTCTCGAGTAAGATCGTTTTTTCGGTCGCCCTCGTCTTTCTGGTGGTTTTTTTTACGATTTTTCTCGTATTTGACAAAATCAACAAAAAAGCGCTTTATACTGCCGAAAAAGAGAAAGCCGAGACTATCGCCGAGATGATAGCACCCATACTGGCCGTCGAACTCTATCTCGGGCTCGACAAAAACGTTCTGACCCTGGCAAGCCAGATCACCGCGAATCCAAACATCCTCTCTTTCGAACTCATACAAAACGGCCGAACTATTATCAGTCAGAAAAACAGATCAAATTACAGTGATGATACCGGCGAGAGTTTCAACATAAAAACGGAGCTGCTTCATCCTGTCAACGGCGAGCCTATTGCACAGCTTCATATATCCTACTCCAGCGCACATTACCATGAACTTGCCCGACAGTACAGAATGGTTCTGCTTATAACGCTTGGCGTGCTGAGCTTGCTTATTGTCCTTTTTACGTTCTATATACGCTATCTGCTTACACCGCTAAAGCTTATCGCTTCGGAGGTGGAAAATTTCACGCCGGGTGAGAAACTCTTGCTCCCGTCTTGTGCAAAGAACACTGAAATCGGAAATATTGCAGATGCCCTGAAAGAGATGAATATCCGTATCTCTAACTATGCCGAGCAACAGAAGAACATTGCCGAGTTTCTGGAGAAAGAGGTGACGAAAAAGACGATAGAGTTGAGTGATCAGCTCTATACCGACAGTCTCACCGGATATCCAAACCGAATAAGACTGATGGAGGATATCGAGAAGATGAGCGATGGGGTGCTGCTGCTTATCAATATCGATGCCTTTCAGCAGATCAACGACTTTTATGGCCACGTTGCCGGAGACCATGTTCTCAACAGTCTGGCCAAGGCACTGGAGGAGCTTGTCAGCAGCAAGCCGGACATGGGCGTCTATAAACTCTCCGGAGATGAGTTTGCCCTTCTCACGGCCAAGCCTATGGGGTATCACGGTCTGGAGCTTTTCTTGAAGGAGTTGAGCACCCACATCGAAGGCATACCTGTCTATTTCGAGGAAGCCAAGCTTGATATCAGGATCACCCTCGGTGCTACACTGGACATCCAGGAGGGAATGGAGAAGGCAGATATCGCGCTTAAAACCGCCCGTATCGATCACAAACCGTTTATGATCTATGACGGAAGCCGCAATATCGAACACCAGTATCATCAGAATATGCAATGGGTACAAAGGCTTACGGCGGCGATTGAGGAGGATAGAATCATCCCCTATTACCAGCCTATTTTCGATAATCAGACCGGGGCCGTCAGCAGTTATGAATGTCTGATACGTCTGGTTGAACAAGACGGTAATGTCCTGACTCCCTTTCATTTTCTTGAGATATCAAAAAAGGCAAGGCTCTATACTCGTCTGACCAGTATCATGGTAGAAAAGAGCTGCCGTCATTTCACGGGTAAAAACGATCACTTTTCCATCAACCTTTCGGTGGACGACATCCTTGATGAGGAGACGGTCTCTTTTATCAAAAAACAGATAGAGGTGTATGATGTAGCCGGACAGATCACTTTCGAGATCCTTGAGTCTGTCGGAATCGAAAACTATTCGGAGATCTTGAAATTTATCGAGGAGATGAAAGCGCTTGGCAGCCGCTTTGCCATTGATGATTTCGGCGCAGGCTACTCCAATTTTGACTACCTGCTGCAGCTAAGGGTCGACTACATCAAGATTGACGGCAGTCTCATTAGGAACCTGCATACAGATAGTAGCGCAATCTCGATCATCGAAGCGATCGTTCATTTCGCCAATAAACGTGATCTGATCTGTATTGCCGAATTCGTCCATAATGCCGAAGTATATGATATAGTCAAAAGGCTCGGCATTGAGCGCTCTCAAGGTTTTTATCTTGGCGAACCACGTCCTGACACTCTGTAGGCATTGGATTCTGCATCTTCTTAGGGAATAAGAAGAGATAAACAGTTTCATATCTTTTCTATAAAATATTATCTTCCCCGAGCCAACGCTCTTTGGACCACTGCATCTGCATTTTTTTTGTAAGAAAGGTCCATGCGACGATTCGGCTTCTCTTCTGTCCCTGTTTCATCTCTATGGTATGGACTTCATATGCATTGACCTGTTTGAGCACCCTGTAGATGACGGGAAGATTCTCTTTTTTTGAGACAAGGCTTGAAAACCAAAAGCAGTTTTTTGAATACGAGGTACTTTGCCTGATCATCTTGATGATAAAGGCAATCTCTCCCCCGGGACACCAGAGTTCGTTGGCTTGTCCTCCAAAGTTAAGCCTGCTCTTTTGACCTCTGTTTTTTGTGAGGTTGGAGATCTTTCGTCTCGTGCCTGCACTCGCTTTTTCCTCAGACTTATGGAAGGGAGGATTGCACAGAGTGAAATCAAACTTCTCTTTTTCACGTATGATACCGGTAAAGATATTATCAGAGTCCGTTTGCAGACGGCATTCGATATTGCCTTTGAGAGCTTCGTTTGTATCGATCAATGATTGCGCCGAGCCGATTGCAACAGGGTCAATGTCAGCTCCGACAAATCTCCAAGCATAGCTGCTATGTCCGATAATAGGATAGATACAGTTTGCGCCCACTCCGATATCCAGAGCTGATACCCGATCTCCCTTTGGAACCTCTGTGCCATTTGACTTGGCCAATAGGTCTGCCATGTAGTGGATATAATCAGCACGTCCGGGAATAGGGGGGCAGAGATAATGTTTGGGGATATTCCAGTTTTTTATATTGTAAAAATGTGAAAGGAGCGCCTTGTTTAGAGCAAACACAGCTTCGGGCATGGAAAAATCAATGCTTAGGTCCGAGTACCTGTTTTCATTGACAAAGGGGGCAAGGCCCGGTTCGCTTTTGATGAGTGCCTTAAAGTCGTAGCGGTCATTATGAGGATTGCGCGGGTGCAAACCTTTCTCATATCTCTTCGTCATGATCGTCTTAATCGTTTTTCGTATTATACTAAGAAAGTAGCCCCTTTTTTTCTCTTTATGTGTAATTACCGTACGAAGAGAGAAGCTTGTGTGCAGAAACGGACTTTTTGACCTATTTATTCCTATTCTTAATAAGATTTATCACAAAACTTAATGTATGAATGTTATACTTTAACAAAATATTAGAGTTGAATTTTCGTGGAGAGAAGTGGTGCAAGTTTTTGATAAACCTGAATGCGATAAGATTCTGCCTGAGCGTAAATACTGTTCGCCGATAAAAAAGATATTAATTGTCGAAGACTCACTCTCCTTGCTTGAGCATATCCAGACAAGTCTGTGCGAAGCGCTTGATATAGAATGCGATATCGCCGCGACCGAAAAAGAAGCGGCGGCCTTACTAAAGGTTGGTTCATATGATCTTGTTATCATGGACATTTACCTTCCTGACAGCAGCGGAAACTTTATCGGCGCCCTGATCCGAAAAAAAAATCGTATCCTTATACTGACAGGATCGGATGATGAGGTTCAACGTGAAAAATTGGTCTCACTGCCGATTGTCGATTATCTTTATAAGACGGATGAAAAGACTATAGTCAGCTATCTTATCAGGGCGATAAAACGGCTAATGAAGAATGAACAGACGATAGTGGGAGTGTGTGACGACTCCAAAGTTTCACGATTGCAGATTATGAGTATACTGGCGAATCAGAACCTTGCCTATGTCGAACTGTTTGACGGGAAGGATGCCTATGAGTATATTGTTGAACAGGGAATGAAGGTTGACCTGATCATCACGGATGTCAATATGCCGCGTATGAACGGCATCGATCTGGTCCGCCATATCAGGCACAGCTTCAGCGCCAATGAGCTTCCGGTCTTGGCCCTCTCCGCTTCCGAGAAGCCTTCGATTGTCGCACAACTGCTGAAAATAGGGGCGAACGACTATGTGAACAAACCGATAAGCAATGAAGAGTTCCTGACGCGCTTGAATGCGACGCTTGACCAGTCCCGTCTCTATCACGAAAACCAGATCATGATCAAACAGCTTCAGATGGCGGCGACGACGGATTTCCTGACAAAGCTGTATAATCGGAACTTTTTTTACAGCAGTATCAAACATGTGCAGGCACAGGCACGGCGTGAGGGGTATAAGTACGGCATCATAATGATTGATATTGATCACTTCAAACAAATTAACGATAATTACGGACACGATGCAGGTGACATGGCGCTTAAAATGGTGGCGGAAATTATTTCCGAAGCTGCACGTGAATCTGATATAGCCTGCCGATGGGGAGGGGAGGAGTTTTTGATCCTTGTGCCCAAGAGTAACCTTACTGCCCTGGTAGAGTTCTCGGAACGTTTGAGGAAACTCATTGAAGACTCTCCTATCGTGATTGATCCTCTCTTTCTGGAGTTCTCGATAACGGCCTCTTTCGGGGTCACTATAGGCAGGGATGAAGACATTGAAGTCGTCATTGCAAGAGCAGATGAGTATCTTTATAAGGTAAAAGAGTCAGGCAGGAATGCAATAGGGTTTAAATAGCCGGATAAAAGCCTCTGAATATAAAACCTCCCCTCTCAGATTTGAAACTTAGTCTGAGCAGTCATCCGGACAGTTCAAGAGGGTATGCAGTACCCGCTTTATTTTGCGAGCATCTCTTCAAAATAAGTATCTACATTTTGGTAGGTTTCACCCGCATGGTCTTTGAAGATAAGGTGCTTTTTGTCCAATGCCTCAAGCGAATTCAGGCCCATGACGGCAAGGAGTCCTCGGATGCCGCTTAAAAGCTGTTCATGATAAGAGGCTACGTGTCTTGCTTTTTGTTCGACAAGAAATGATGCCCGCTTGGCCCTGTCTTGAGTGGCCAGGCCTACGGGACAGTGGCGGCCGTGCGCTCCGGAACACTCTCTTGCACGGATACAGCCTGCACTCATCATAAATGCGCGAGCAATCGCAACAAAGTCGGCGCCGATACCAAAAAGAATAATGGCGTCGTCGGGTGTGAGTACCTTTTCACTGGCGATCAGTTTGATCTTGTCTCTCACGCCCGCTTCTTTCAGGGTCGTATCAACCGTGTAGAGGGCTTTGGCAATGCTCATGCCTACCGTCATCATCATCTCAAGAGGTGCGGCTCCGCTGCCGCCGTCACCCCCGTCGATAGTTATGAAATCGGGATAGGCAGAGGAACCCTCTTGTATCCGTTTGGCAATCAATGTCGAGTATTCGCTAAAGGTCTCTTTTGAAGAGACCACTATCTTCACGCCGACAGGCTTGTCACTCAGGGTTTTCAGACGACCCATAAAGTCAAAAAGTTCTTCAAGATCGTGTGCGAAGGGGAACTGGTTTGGACTGAAGAGGTCTTTATGGGCTTCTACGCCTCGATAATAGGCGATTGCATGGCTTACCTTCTCGCTTAAGAGCTTGCCGCCCGTCTGCTTTGCCCCCTGGGCCATCTTGATCTCCGTCATCTTACAAAAGCGCATCACTTTTTGATAACGCAGCTCGTCAAACTCTCCCTTGTCGTCACGAACCCCGTAGAGGCCGCTACCCATCTGAAAGACGATATCAGGCAGGTCAGAAGGGATCTCTTCGGGAAAGGCTTCAAGCGAAGCCTTCCAGTTGACACGATAGCACACCATTGCCGCCTTATCAAAAAGATATGACTCTTCGTCAGGTGCATCGATGATCATGTGCCGGTAGACGCCTTGGGCAACGGAAGGGTTCACGAGGAGCCTAATGATCTTGTAGACTGCTTTGGCAAAGATCGTTCCCTCTTTCACATCAAGGTAGCGGCGGTTTTCCTCTTTGAAGGCATGGGTATATAAAAAGTTGGAAGTAAGACTCCCTTCTCCCGTATTGATAGGGAAGTTTCCCAAAAAAGCACCCTTGGAAAAGGCGCGGGTGCCCTCCGGCGAGATCGCCCCGTCGCTCATAGCACTGCGTCCTAGGACGGATTTTGTAGTAAAGGGATATCTGGAATCGGGTCCGAAGGTCACCGAGAAATCACCACTGACCTCTTCGGTATTAAGGACACAGTTGGCATTTTTAATGGAGAGGCGGGCACTTTTCTGCGGTTGGCCCGGTGAAAACGAGGTATAGGCAGAGCGCCTTTCGGCGGCATCGTATACCCACCTCACCTTGTCAAAGGACTCATAAAACTTCTCGTCGCCAAAATATTGACGCATAGGGTCTCTGAGCAGATAGAAGAGATAGCGCAGACGGCCTATCAGGGGAAAGTTGATGAGCAGTTGATTATGCCGCTGGATATAACGGTCGTATATAAGGGTCAAAATAGCCAAGACGATAAGTACGATCCCCGCAGCCTTGAACACAAACACCAGAATAGGGAAATCGTAAACGTTAAACGAACTCGTAAACTTCAACAGGGCTTCCATAGCTTACCTCTTGTCAAAAAAGAGATGGTCTAGGCTGAAACGTCCGGCACCCTGGGAAAAGAAGATCAATAGAAAAAGCAAGTAATACAGGGGGATCTCAAAACCGTTGTTGTCGGCTGAAAAACCATTGCCAATATGTACAGTCATAATGGCTACAAACATGATTATGATAAGCGGGATAGAGACAAATCGCGTAAAGAGTCCCATAACAAGCAGGACAACGCCTGTCGTTTCCATGGAGGCCACTATATAAACGTTAAGCGCTGGAAGGGGAATACCTATGGATGTAAACCACTCGACCACTGAGTCGGAATAGTTCCATTTCCTCATTGCCGGTCCATAAAACCCGTAAGCAACGGTAATACGCGCCAATAAAAGCCCCAGGGAGTGAGTATATTCGCTTAGACGCGAAAACTCCTGATAGAATTGAAAAAGACGCATGAATACTCCTTAAACAAAGTCTGTCCTGTAGTATAACTTATTTTTATACGGGTGCATGCAGTTGTTTTCGTATTTTAGAGTATGGGTCTCAGTGGAAAGGGGAGGAGATAGCTCTTCTTAAGTTATCACAGACCCTTCCAGGTAGCGGGCCACACCGTCATCATCATTGCTATGTTTCAAGACGATATCGGCAACAGCCTTGGCCTCCTCCAGGGCATTGCTAACAGCGATAGAGGTACCGGCAAGTTTGAACATGCCGATATCGTTGATACTGTCCCCGAAAACGGTGATATCCTCAAGCTCTCTTCCGAGATGTTCGCTCAGTTTTTGAAGCCCGTGCGCCTTGTCTCCAAGCGGGTGCAAGACGGTCAAGAAGTATCCGCCGGTATAGTTCTCGGGCGAGAGTTTGAACTCAAAGCTCTTTGAAAAGCGTGCTTTAAGATGTTGAGTCAGAGGCCGCATCTCCTCTTCTGAACCCATATAGACGATTTTAAAGCTCTGTTTGGTAGCATAGACTCTTTTGTGCTGCACGAGTCTGGGGTCATCTTTGAAGTTTTTCAGGAGCTCTTTTTGAATCCTGGTCTGCTGCTGGGGAAAGTCAAAGGACTCATTAAGCTCTCTGTCTTTGAGGCCTATGACAAAGGGATGCAGGTTGAAAAACGTGACCGCTTCATCAATAAGTGTATTCGCCGCCTCCTGGTCTAAAAACTTGGTGTCAATTATCTTCTTGTCGGATGAGACGATAAGCGAACCGTCGAGCAGGATAAGGGGCGCATTGATATGAAAACGGCCAAGCAGGGTGGAAGCCGAATAAAAACTTCGGGCAGTGGCGATGGAAAGATAGGCGTGTTCGCTCTTCTCGTTCCACACTCTTTTGGTAAAAGCACTGATACTCAAATCGCTGCGCAGGAAGGTATGGTCGAGATCTGTAATATAAACTTTATTCATTGGATGGAATTATACCATCTCGTTTAAATATAACTTAATGCGAGATGAAATTTCTTTTTATATGATGGAAACCTGTGCGAATTAGCCTATAATATCGGGGTTAATAAAGGAATAGTATGAAGTTTTTGATATCGCTACTCACAATGTTTACCCTTCTGTCGGCTGCAAATATCGACAAGTTCGCCTCCGAAGTCGGTTACCAGCGAGATTACGACTCGGCACTCAAGCTTGCAAAAGAGCAGAAGAAGATGCTGATGCTGCTTGTTGTCGGTGATTACTGCCCCTGGTGTAAGAAGTTTGAAAGAAAAACATTGAAATCCCCTCCGGTGGCCGCCAAGGTCAAAGAAGATTTTGTAGCGGTTGTGATTGACAAATATAAGGATAAGGGAAACTATCCCAAAAAGTTTTTCAGCCCTCTCATACCTGCCGTGTTCTTCATAGACCCTGCAAGCGGGGAGCCTCTTTCGGATACGGTAGGTTATATGAAGAAGAAAGAGTTTATGGACAACATCGACGAGGCGCTCGCAGTCTTTAAAAAGGAGGCATAACAGTGAAGAAGTTCTTTTTACTCCTCATGATCAGCAGCTCCCTTGTTTCAGCATCGATCTACACCCTGGATAATGTACGCTCTTTGAATTTTTATTTTTCAGGAAATGCCGGTTTTATCACGAAGGAGAAGAAGGTCCAGATAGAGAAGAGGATTACGCAGAAGCTGGAAAAAGCGGGTTTTATCTTCGGAGAGACGGATGCTCTTATCTTTGTCGTAAAGGTTGATGCCATAGGCGTAGAAGAGACTCAGGTCGTAAACATTCAAATAGGCCTGGGCGAAGAGGTCGTAACCAAACGTAAGGATCAGATCGAGACCTATGCCTATACCTACTTGGACAAGAAGTTTATAGAAGCCTTTGATCCTTACGAGGATACATTGGAGTCACTCGATCTTCTGGTAGATGAGTTTATCCAAGCGCATAAGGATGATAATGAGTAGGCCTTTTTTAGAGGCTCTTTGCCTTACTCAAGATACTCTTTGTTAAGTTCTGCCTCGTCCAGCATGATATAAAAACCGGCGATTTCTATATCGCCTCTGGTCTCATAGATAAGTTTGCCTTCCGAGCTTATGAAGTAGTGGCGGGGAACGCCTTTCACTTCAAATTGGCTCGGGACCTTATGCTGATCTCTGGACATATATACAAGGACATAATCTTTTTTCAACCTTTTTAGGACAGATTTGTCTGAGAGGGTGTTTTTTTTGTACCTTTCACAAAACTTGCAAACATCCGCGCCGATAAAGAGGTAAACATCTTTCTTCTCTTTTTTAGCCTGGGCCAATGCTTTCTCATAATCATGCAGCCAATCAAGCTCGGCACTGTGCAGCGTTGAGAACAGCATAGCCATAGATATAAAAATTTTTACGCCAAACGCTTTTCTATTGGTGGGCATGATTTCTCCAACTTGTTTACGTTATGGTATTTTACTAAAGTTTAACTGATGAAACTCCTAATTAATCAGCTTACCCTAGCTTGGTATAGTTGAGTAAAAGCGCAGAGGCTGGCAGGGTGATTAGGCTAAAAAAGAGAAGGTTTCTGTTTTCACTGTTTTTATATTATTAAAAAAACTTATAACATTTGATATTTTATGATACAATATTCTGTTATAAAATATTACACAAGGATTGACTCATGGGTACAGTTATGTTATTGATAGGGGGAGGACTTTTTTTTAGTCTTCTGGTCTTCTTTATTTGTGAAGAGAAATCGCTTAAGGATGCCAACTTTTCCGATATGAAGTGTCTTGTCACCGAAGAGGTTGAGATCTCTAAATGTTTTGAACAGTTTCGGACCATTCGTTATATCGCCATCTATTTTCTGATTCTGCTTGTTTTTGATGCTTTGATCGCACACTTTATATATCTTCCTCAGGGTTTTGGGCTGCTTGAGGTAATATCCTATACCTTTGCGACGTCATTGATGGGTTCGGGGCTCATTCTGCTGGTAAAGTGGACATACCAGCCGGTGATCAAACTGATCTCTTCTTTTATGTTCGGGTCCGTCTTTATGGGTGCGTCCGCCACAGCCTTTGGAGCAGTCTATCTTCTCGCTGCGTAAACAGAGAACTCTTTTTTATCAAGGAGAACCCCGCTTTTACGGGGTCTCTTGTTACTCTGCCTTTGTTACGCGATAGGCTAGAGTATTCTTTTAAAAGGAGAAGGCATACTTAAAATAGTAGGTGTTCTCAAACCTTCCGAATTCACTCTCGCTCGCACCGTTTTGTATCATGGCGCCTATCATAAAGGAGTTGTAGTCATTGAGGGTATAGGTAAGTGAAGGAGAGACAAAACGGGAGTTCCTGTCGTTAAAGCTCTCTATATAGAGCAGTGAAGCATCTAAAAAGATATTAAAACTATAAGAGAGGTTAAGCGCTGCATATAAGTTCGAGTTGACAAGATTGGAGAGGATCTCCGAGTCGAGGTTTAGCAGGAGCTCTTGAAAAGAGAACTTTTTCGAACTGTACAGCGATTCCGCCACCACTGTCAGACCGTTCTCAAAACCGTAATCGGCCCCTAAAATTGCCTGAAAAAACTCCTTCTCTTCATCTCCCGTGATACTTTTCAGCGTGTTTTTTATATAGGCGCCTTCGCTTCTTAACTCAATACCCGTATCGGCCAGATTGCTCTCGATCTCATAGCCTGCCATCTTGGTCTCATCCGAGTTTATCAGATTCACGCCGATGTCTGCAAACGCCAAGAAGGCCTTGTATCTTGCCGCGTATTTGGCACTGTGGTCGGCCTTTTGGCTGGCCACGGCAGTGATATCAGACGTATCGTCAAGATGCCGCGTATAGGATAGAGCCGCCACCCCAAAGACTTCATCAGGCTCCAGGGCATAGGTGTTTTTGGGATTGAAGAGGTTCGTAGGTGTCCAGATCCGTCCTACTCCCATAGATATGTTTTGCAGACCCATGACGACTCTGTTATGATCGTCCTCATAGCCGCCGTAAAGTCTATAGAGCTTGGCATAGAATGCGCCCTCATCATAATGATGAAAAGCCGTCTGCGTCTTAAATGGCGTATCTGATTTTTGTTCTTGGAGAAGAGCAAAGGAGTCTGAACGGACATACTCGCTCCCCAGATAGTTTAAACCGTCGGCTATGAGCGTGGCAAAAAGCTTTCCCCGAGAATAGTCGCCGCGGAAACGAAGCCTGTCATAATTGTATAGATACCTCTCCTTCTCATCAGGAAATACAGAACCTTGCGAAATGGTAAAGTTGGTATTGTCAAGCGTATATTCAAAGTCGGCATATAGGGAAGATAAACAGAACAGAAGAACTAGAGAGATCCTTTCAAGCATCCACTATCTCGCCGTCATTGAGTCTGACCACTCTTCTTACGTTCTCCATTATATAGTCATCGTGCGAAGCAAACAGGATACTGACACCCTCTTTCTTGTTAAGCTCCTTCATCATATCCATCAATTTTTGAGAGTTTTTGGAGTCCAGGTTCGCAGTAGGTTCATCTGCCAGGATGATCTTGGGTTTTGCGGCGACCGCTCTTGCCACCGCGACTCTCTGTTGCTGTCCGCCGCTTAGGGCATGCGGAAGCGAGCCCAGTTTGTTGTCTATCTCAAGCATAGAGGCAACTTCCAGCACCCTTTGCCTTATCTCGCTTTCTTGAAACCCGCGAAGTTTCATGATAAAACCTATGTTTTCCTCCACGTTCAAAACAGGGACAAGATTATAGGCCTGAAACACGAATCCCATCTCTTTAAGTCTTATCGTTGTCCTCTCCTTTTCGCTCAAGGAACCTATCTCCGTATCATCAAGATAGATCTCTCCGCTGTCTATACTGTCAAGGGCACCGATGGCATTGAGCAGGGTCGTCTTCCCGCATCCCGAAGGTCCGCTGAAGAGCGTGAACTCACGATCTTCGATGATCAGGTCAATATCGTTAAGGGCATGAACTTCTCTGGGTTCACCTTTATAAAAATATTTGTTTACATTTTGCAGTTTTATCATTTTTCAGCCCTTATGACTTCTATGGGGTTTAGTTTTTTTATTCTTCTTAGCGGAATCAACACACTCAGCACGGAGGCGCTCATGATCGCTAGGAAGGTGGTCGTAAAATAGGAGGGTTTTATCGTTCCGTAGATGACGGACTCATAACCCCACATCTGCAGGGCATCGGAAAAAGCACTGAAGTCCAAGCCGTAATCCCTTATATAGATTAACAGGAGCAGTCCCAGTACGCTGCCGCCGAGATAACCGATAAGTCCTATAAATATAGACTCCAGAAATATCTGTATTCTTATATATTTATAATGCATTCCTATCCCTATCATAATACCGAACTCCCGGATTCTGTCTAAAATAGAGACATACATGACACCGAAGATGCCGATGAAGACCACGCTCATGACGATGGCAAAGGTGATAGAGTTGAAAATGGCCATCATATCCTGCATCTGTCTCATCATAGGCTTAAGCTCGAAAAAACTTTTGACATCATAGCCTGAGTATTGTGCTTTGAGCAGATCATATAAGGCCTCGCTTTCACCCATAAGGGCTATCTGTGTAGCCTCATTTGATGAGGTCCCTAAAAATCTGTGCATGCCTTGGATATCCATAAAAACGGTACCGCTGTCAAGGGATATGTTCGTCGTTTGGACTATCCCTCTCACCTTCAGTGATATGGAGTTTATCTCTCCCGAGCTGTCCTGGGTGGAGAAGACAACCTTCGAGCCTACACGGACTTTGAGTGTTTTTGCCAGCTCTATCCCTATAAGAGCTCCGCGTTTTTTCAGGTTTATCTCACCCTCTTTCAAAAACTCGCTAAACTTCCCGAAACGCTCCTCCTCTTCCAGGTCTATTCCCTGGATAGAGGCAAAAGATGATTTTCTGGCCGTAGATATAAGGCCTTGGGCATGAAGTCTTAAAACGACGGATCCGACGCCTTTCATTTTTTGAAGCTCTTCTCTTATCGAAACGGCATCCTTGATGGAATCTTTCAGCTCTTTATCGACCCTGTATCCCTTGGCATAGATACTGATATCCCCACTCTCGCTCCTTTTGTTCTTATCCAGCATATTAAGGGTCTGTCTCTTATACACATCTCCGAGCCCACGAGACCCACATTGATCT
>CAXGZT010000016.1:0-22501 GCA_964014335.1 uncultured Campylobacterales bacterium
GCATAGGCGGTTCGTCGTTAGGGATCAAGGCCGTCAACTCTCTGATGGCTTCGAAAAATATCAAGACGCGTGAACTGCATTTTTTTGAGAACTCGGACCCTGTCGATATCTCCCGCACGATGGCCAGGCTGACACGGGAAAATACGCTTTTTATTGTTATCTCCAAGTCAGGTTCGACAATAGAGACGACCTCTATTTTTAAGACGATTATTTCACATTTCAATTTGGCGCTTGAATCTTTTGATAAGGAGCGGGTACTCGTTATTACGGACGGAGGTTCCTCGCTCTCGCTCTTTGCCGAACACTACGGTGTTACCCAGTTTAATATCTCTGATAATGTGGGCGGACGCTTTTCGGTCTTAAGCGCCGTGGGAATCGTTCCCTTGACGCTTGCAGGCTACGATACAAAGACCCTGCTTGACAGTGCCGAGGGGTTCTTGACACGCTTTTTCAATCATGAAGAGGATCACCTGCTTGAAAAGGCCTGCTACTTTTACGAGCACAGCCCTCAACAGAGTATCAACGTGCTTTTTTCATATGCGAATGATCTGGAAAATCTCTGCAAATGGTATGTCCAACTCTGGGGAGAGTCCCTGGGCAAGATCAACACGCAAGAGAAAAATGTCGGTCTGACACCTATAGGCTTGATCGGTTCCATTGATCAGCACTCTTTCTTGCAGCTTCTTATCGAAGGACCAAAAGATAAAACGGTCACTTTCATCAGTATTGAAGACTTTGAGAATGAACTGAGCATCCCCGAGATCAGCCTGAAGCATATTGAAAAGACAGACTTTATCAATAGCAACAGTTTCAACACTCTGATCAATGCCCAATGCGATGCCACCCGCGAAAGCCTTATTCAAAGCGGCATAGCGGTGGACAGTATTGTCATCGAAAGGGTATGTGAGGGTAATATAGGTACAATGATCATCTATTACGAGCTGCTTACTTCTTTAGTGGGAGCGATGCTGAGGGTAAACACCTATGATCAGCCCGGGGTTGAACTGGGCAAGGATATTCTGTATAAAAAGTTTGGAAATTAAATCAATCAAAGGATCTCTATGGTACTGCATGATTATGAATGTGACTCAAAATATACGACAAGCGTCGCTTACTTCTCTATGGAGTTTGCAATTCATCAGGCACTGAAGATATACTCCGGAGGCTTGGGGTTTTTAGCCGGTTCACACATGAGGAGTGCATATGATCTGAAACAGAACCTTGTCGGAGTGGGGATATTATGGAGTTACGGTTATTACGACCAGACCCGGCACGAGGATCAAAGCCTGCATGCGGAGTTTATACGAAAAAACTATTATTTTCTTGAGGACCTGGGGATTCAAGCCACGGTAAACATACATTCCCAGAAGGTCCAGATAAAGGCCTTTTACCTGCCTGCACACATCTTCGGTTCTGCCCCGCTGATCTTGCTGACAACGGATATCCCCGAGAACGACTTTCTCGCAAGGACAATCACCCATAAACTCTATGACGCCAATGAAGAGACCCGTATCTCTCAGGAGGTCGTATTGGGAATCGGCGGGGTGAAGGTACTTGAGTCCTTAAAACAGCAGATAGATATCTACCATATGAATGAAGGACATGCCCTGCCCTTAGTATATGAACTCTATTCCAGGTTTGGCGATATGGATAGAGTGAGAAAACATGTTGTCTTTACAACGCATACTCCCGAAGATGCAGGAAACGAACAGCATGATATTCATCTGCTTCATAAGTTCGGTTTTTTCAACGAAGCCGATCTTGAGACGGTACGTAAAATCACCATGACTTCTGAGGATAGCTTTAATCTGACGATAGGAGCCTTACGTGCATCAAAGATAACGAATGCCGTCTCGAAGTTCCATGGAGAAGTAGCCAACAGGATGTGGAACGATTGTGAGGGGCGTTGTGAAATCATCTATATCACCAATGCACAAAACCGTCATTTTTGGACAGACCACGGTATGTTGAGCGCCCTGGAAGATCACGAAGATTACGGGTTGATCGCCAGGAAAAAACATCTGAAGCGTATTCTGTTCAATGTCGTAGCAGATCAGACGGGTAAAATGTTTAGTCCCGATATCCTGACCATTGTCTGGGCGCGCCGTTTTGCCGAGTATAAACGTCCCGGTCTTTTAAAACAAGACCTCGCACGTTTTAAAAAACTTCTTGAAGACAGCAAAAGGCCGATTCAGGTGATCTGGGCAGGTAAACCCTACCCTTTTGATACGAATGCGGTGAATACCTTTAATGAACTGATCCATATCAGTCATAATCATAAAAACATGGCCGTTCTGGTCGGTTATGAGCTGGAGCTTTCCGCTATCTTGAAAAAAGGGAGCGACGTCTGGTTGAATACGCCGCGTGTCTCCAGAGAGGCAAGCGGTACAAGCGGAATGACGGCCAGCATGAACGGTGCTATTCACTTTTCAACTGATGACGGATGGCATCCTGAGTTCGCCAAACATGGTATCAATGCCTTTACCATCCCGCCGACTGATCAGAGCAAGTCGCCTGAGGAACAAGATTATGAGGATAATAAGAACCTGATGGACATTCTTGAGAAGGAGATCATTCCGATGTATTACGACAAGCCCGGACAGTGGACTCAGATGATGAAGAGTGCGATGAGTGATATTGTACCGGCCTTTGATTCGGGACGTATGGCGGATGAATATTATCTCAAGATGTATAACAGTTAAAAAGGGCAGAAGATGACCAGCAATATCAGTTTTATGGGCGGTGTAAAGGGTCTGAAAGAGGTCGATATCAGCGGTAAAAGGGTTTTGATCCGCGTAGATTTTAACGTCCCTATGGACAGAAATCTGAATATCTCTGACGACCGCCGTATCCGCGCTGCCCTTCCGACGATCAACTACTGCATTGACCATAACGCCTGTTCGATTACATTGGTAACGCACCTGGGACGTCCGAAAGGTGAATATGATGAGCGTTTTAGTCTAAGGCATATCCAAAAACGGCTTGAACGTCTGCTTCAAAAACGGGTCGAGTTTGTAGAAGACTTCGAGGCTTCAAAAGCAGAGATCTCAAGCTGCTCCCTCGAGCGTGTCTTTTTGCTTGAAAATATACGGTTTCACGAAGGGGAGAAAAAAAACGCTCCTGAGCTGTCCAGAAAACTGGGGGAGCTCTGTGATGTTTATGTTAATGATGCCTTTGGTACCGCACATCGTAAGCATGCTTCGACCTATGGTATTACCGAGTTCGTAGAGACCAATGTCGCCGGCTTTTTGATGATGAAGGAGATCGAGGCCTTCAATAAGGCACTGGAGACACCCATGCGTCCCATTGCCCTGGTCGTAGGCGGTGCAAAAATATCATCGAAAATCACGCTCCTAAGCTCTGTTATGCCAAAGATAGACAAGCTTATCATCGGCGGTGCCATGAGCAATACTTTTTTGCAGGCGCTCGGCTATGATATGCAGGATTCACTCTATGAAGAGGAGTTTGTTGAGACAGCGAAGAGGGTTCTTGAAGATGCCAGGCTTCATAAGGTCAAGATATATCTTCCGGTAGATGTGGTCATCACCAACTCTATAGAGCATACCGTGGATGTCAAAGTGATCCCTGCACAGGACGTACTTGAGGGTTTCAAAGCGGTTGATATCGGGCCGGCGACACTGAAACTTTTTTCTGAGGCGATAGGTATCTCCAATACTATCATCTGGAACGGACCGATGGGGATCTATGAGATTGACAAGTTTTCAAAAGGAACCTACAAACTTGCCGGTGCTATTGCCGACTGCTACGCCTATAGCATCGTCGGAGGCGGTGACACGGCAGATGCGGTAGAAAAAGCCGGGGAGAAAGAGAACTTCAGCTTTATTTCAACAGGCGGCGGTGCCAGTTTGGAACTTCTTGAGGGGAAGGTCCTGCCCGGATTTGAACGGCTTGATCGTGTCGATACCTAAAGCTCTAAGCAGATCTTGCAAGTTCCAGTCTTCTGGGAAGTACTCTACTTGTAACTCTTATTATAAATAATATACTTCATATGCTATAAAGTATTTTTTAGATAAGATCACGAAATTTTTAGAATAATTTTTCTTTACTAGGACAATTTATGGACGCAATTGCGATCAGACATAATGATGAAATCGTAGACTTACAAACAGCAAAAGCCTTAGGAGTAGAGGGCGAGCCTATAGAACTTGACAACTCCCCTGAGGCACTTGAGGTACTCCGTCATTCAACGGCTCACCTTATGGCCCAGGCGATAAAGTCACTTTATCCAGAGGCAAAGTTTTACGTAGGCCCTGTGGTGAAAGAGGGCTTTTATTATGACTTCAAGGTAGATTCCGAGATAGGCGAAGGTGACCTTAAACGCATTGAAAAAGAGATGCTGAAGTTTGCCAAGAAGAAGCATGAGATCGAAAAGTATGAGATCCCTATGGAGGAAGCAAAGACAAAGTTTGCCGATGATCATCTGAAACTCGCGGTAATGGAGCGTATCCCTTCTGAGACTGTCTCTATCTACAAGCAGGGCGAATTTGAAGATCTCTGCCGCGGACCGCATCTCCCTTCTACAAAACATATCCGTTTTTTCAAACTGACCAAACTAGCGGGTGCTTACCTTGGCGGGGACTCGAAGAACGAGATGCTGACCCGTATCTACGGAATCGCTTTTGCCGACAAGGAAGCGCTTAAAGCACATCTTGAGATGATCGCCGAGGCTGAAAAACGTGACCACCGCAAGATCGGTAACGAGATGAAGCTCTTCTCTTTCCGTGAAGAGGTCGGCGGAGGCCTTCCTATCTGGCTTCCTGCCGGTGCACGTATGCGTTCCCGTTTGGAAGGTCTTTTGTTTAAAGCCCATCGTAAACGCGGCTATGAACCGGTCAGGGGACCGGAGATCTTGAAGTCATCGCTTTGGGAGACTTCGGGTCACTACCAAAACTACGGTGAAAACATGTACTTCACGACTGTTGACGAACAGGAGTACGGGGTCAAACCGATGAACTGTGTCGGCCATATCAAGGTGTATGAAGAGGACCTACACTCCTACCGTGATCTTCCGCTTAAGTATTTTGAATACGGTGTTGTCCACCGTCACGAACTAAGCGGAGCGCTTCACGGGCTTTTCCGTGTCAGGGAGTTTACGCAGGACGATGCACACATCTTCTGTACGGCAGAGCAGATCGAAGAGCAGATCATCGAAGTCGTCGATTTTGTCGACAAGATCATGCAGACTTTCGAATTTGATTACAAGATGATGGTCTCGACGAAGCCGGAAAAAGCGGTCGGCGACGATGCCGTGTGGGAAATCTCGACTAACGCATTGAAGTCGGCGATGGACAAGAATGCTTTACCTTACGAGATCGATGAGGGCGGCGGAGCATTTTACGGACCTAAAATAGATATAAAGATTACCGATGCCATCGGACGTGAATGGCAGTGCGGAACGATTCAGCTTGACTTTAATCTTCCGAAGCGTTTTGAGCTTGAATATACAGGCGAGGAGAACAATAAAATTCAACCTGTAATGATTCACAGAGCAATTTTAGGTTCCTTTGAGCGTTTTATTGGTATATTGACGGAACATTATGCGGGTGAATTCCCAATGTTTATCGCTCCGACGCAGGTAGCTATCGTTCCTATCGCGGAAACGCACAAGGCTTATGCGAAAGAAATCGCGGATAAGCTTATCGACCTGGGCGCAGATTTTGAGATTTTTGATAAAAATGAGAGTCTCAACAAACGTATCCGTACGGCGGAAAAAGGGCGTGTCCCGATGATCATTGTTTTGGGTGACGAAGAAGTTGCCAATAATACAGTAGCGATTCGTGACAGAAGAACAAGAGAACAGTCAGATTCAGGTCTGAATGAATTCTTGGATATGATACAAACTAAAATTAATGAGGTACATTTTTGAGTAAAAAAGAACAAACCATAATGAATGACGATATTCGTGTTCCAGAAGTTCGCTGTGTAGTAGACGGCGCAGAAGCATTAGGAATCGTTCCTACAAGTGAAGCAAAAGCGAAGGCAGATGAGATGGGACTTGACCTCGTCCTTATCTCTCCGGCAGCAAAACCGCCTGTTGCAAAGATTATGGATTATGGTAAGTTCAAGTACCAAGAAGAGAAAAAGAAAAAAGAGCAGCGTAAAAACCAGGTTAAGATCGAAGTCAAAGAGATCAAACTTTCGGTGAAGATCGCTGATAATGATATCTCCTACAAGGTAAAACACGCCCGTGAGTTTCTTGAAGCGGGCAAGCACGTGAAGTTCCGCGTGTTTCTTCGCGGCCGTGAGATGGCTCACCCGGAAGCAGCAAAAGACGTGCTTTTAAAAGTATGGCCGATGGTAGAAGACCTCGGAACAATGGACAAGCCTCCTCGTCTCGAAGGACGTTACTTCAACATGCTTGTTCTTCCTCATAAAGCGGACAAAAAGTAGGTTGAGGGCTCAAGGACTTTCTTGAGCAGACTGCATTCTCAAAAACATTCAATCTCCTCTTTCAAAATGATTAAAATTTCGGTATAATTTCAGACTCATTTTACACAACCGTGTAGAGTAATATATATATGAAAGGTCAAATCGATGCCAAAAATGAAATCTGTAAAAGGCGCTACTAAGCGTTTTAAAGTTAAGAAAAATGGTCAGATCAAGCGCGGAACTGCGTACAGAAGCCACATTCTTACTAAACAAGATGCGGGTACTCGTCGCGAGCAAAACACTCCAAAAGTGGTTGCTAAAGTAGACGCTGCTAACATCAAAGCGATGATCAACTAGTACAACTAGTATGATTTAATTCTCCGTTTGAAAAAAACGGGCAAGTCTGTGAAAATCAGCACCCCAATCATTTAAAAGTATGTTCGGGTAAAGAAAAAGGAAAAAAAATGCCAAGAGTAAAAACTGGTGTCGTAAGACGCAAAAGACATAAAAAAGTATTAAAACAAGCCAAAGGTTTCTTCAGCGGACGTAGAAAACACTTCCGTAAAGCGAAAGAGCAGATCGAACACAGTATGGCGTATGCTTACCGTGACCGTAAGCAGAAAAAGCGTGAGTTCCGTAAACTATGGATCATCCGTATCAACGCGGCTTGTCGCTTGAACGACATGTCATATTCTGTATTCATCAATGGATTGAAAAAAGCTGGTATCGAGCTTGACCGTAAAATCCTTGCTGATATGGCAATGAACGATGCTGCAGCATTCTCTGCAGTCGTTGCAGCTGCAAAAGCTGCTCTTTAATTAGAGTAGCAACAGCTTTCTTTAGAAAACTAGCCGTATGGAGTTCGCTCAGCGAAGTTTCTTTAGAAAAGCCGCTCTGTAACACTTCTTTGAGAGCTTAGGCTCTCGGCCCTCTTAACTCCCCGCCTTTTACCCTATATTAATCCTTTCATAATATAATCTATATAAATATTAAACTTTTTGGACAGATATGAAAAAATTTGCATTAATCGGTGCAGCCGGATATATTGCCCCGCGCCATATGAAAGCCATCAAAGAGACGGGAAATGATCTTGTAGCCGCCTTGGATAAGAGTGACAGCGTAGGGGTGATCGACAGTTATTTTCCCAAGGCTCACTATTTTACAGAATTTGAGCGCTTCGATCGGCATGTGGACAAATGCCGTAGAAATGCTGATGCAATTGATTATCTCTCGATCTGTTCACCGAATTATCTACATGATTCACATATCCGTTTTGGTTTGAGAAGCGGTATGGATGTGATTTGCGAAAAACCTTTGGTTCTTAACCCCTGGAATATCGATGCCATTAAAGTGATCGAAGATGAAACAGGAAAAAAATTAAATAATATTTTACAGCTTCGTCTTCATCCTTCTATCATCGCGTTAAAAGAAAAAGTGCGAGAAGAACTGCGAAAGAATCCGGATAAAATTTATGATATTGATCTGACCTATCTTACAAGCCGAGGAAGATGGTATTTTGTCTCCTGGAAAGGCGATGTCAGCAAGTCCGGTGGGATCGCAAGCAATATCGGTGTGCATTTTTATGATATGTTGACATGGATATTTGGCCCGGTTAAAAACAATATCGTCCATTTAAGCAAAACGGACACTGCTTCGGGTGTTTTAGAGCTTGAAAATGCGAATGTCAGATGGTTCTTGTCGGTCAATTATGATTATATTCCTGAGGAGATAAAAGAAAAAGATCAAAGGACTTTTCGATCAATCACAGTTGACGGCGAAGAGATAGAGTTCAGCGGAGGGTTTACTGATCTGCATACACTGAGCTATAAAGAGATACTTAAGGGCAATGGATTTGGCCTGGAAGAGGCAAGAGCCTCCATAGAGATCGTCCATGATATTCGCAATGCATCTGTTTTGGGACTGAAGGGCGAGTATCACCCATTTTGCAAGAAAGTGAAAGATTAGATGGATACGGGAAAGTACATAGATAAAGAGGCGTGGAAAAAACGAAAAGAGGGTTTCAAGAATTCGGCGAGACCGCTTAAAAAAACGTCGAAAGCCGAGTTTTTTGTGCATGAAAGTTCATTTGTTGATGAAAATGTCAAGATCGGAGATAAGACAAAAATATGGCACTTTTCTCATATACTGGGCGGTTCAGAGATAGGAAATAACTGCTCTTTTGGGCAAAACTGTGTGGTAGGACCCAATGTTAAGATTGGAAACGGGGTGAAGGTACAGAATAATATCTCGGTTTATGAGGGTGTAGAGATAGAAGATGACGTCTTTCTTGGCCCCTCTATGGTCTTTACAAACGTCATCAACCCGCGTGCTTTTATTATTAGAAAAGAAGAGTTTAAAAAGACGCTTTTGAAAAAGGGGTGTTCGATTGGTGCCAATGTCACCATCATTTGCGGGGTTGAGATTGGCGAGTATGCACTGATCGGTTCGGGTGCCGTTGTCAACAAAGACGTCAAACCCTATGCCTTGATGGCCGGGGTGCCCGCGAAACAGATCGGCTGGGTCGGCAAGTCCGGAAATACCTTGGAGTTTGATGAGGGTCTTGCCATAGATGTATATGATGGACAAAAGTACAGACTCTGTAACGACAGTTTGGAATTGATGTGAATATAGACTTTGCTAACCTAAATCGTCAATGCCTTCGATATAAAGTTGAGATCGCTTATATTTTAGAGCGGGTATAAGTTAGTGCAAATAAACCTAAAACCAAAGTCAGAGTTTTCGAAAAATATTTTGATGCTTATGACGGGTACAACAATAGCCCAAGCAATTCCCTTGGCAATCAGCCCGATACTCACACGTCTATATACACCTGAAGATTTCGGTGTGTTCGCCTTGTTTCTCTCTCTTGTTGCTGTTTTCACTCCTATAGGAAGTGCGAGGTATGAGCAGGCAATATTACTTTCGAAAAATAATGAAGATGCCATATCTGTATTTGCCTTGGGGTTTACTATTCTATCTGCTGTCTGTATAGTACTTCTGTTGTGTATAGTTCTCTTTCATACTTTTATTATGGGTTTTTTAGAGAATTCGGAACTTGAGATATGGATCTACTGTGTCCCTGTCACGGTTTTTTTTGTCGGTTTGTTTAACCTTTTGAACTATTTAAATAATAAAAAAAAGTATTATAATGATATGGCAAGGGCATCTGTCCTCAAGTCTATAGTCTTGGCAATCGTACAAGTCGTTGTCGGCTTTGTTCAAGAGGGTGCGAGCGGATTGATATCCGGACAGGTCTTCTCCCAGTTTTTTGCCAATATCAAACTTGCTAAAAATATATTTTCTCGAAAGAGCTTTGGCACTATGTTCAAAAAAAGGGAGCTACTTCAAACGGCTAAGGAGTATAGCGACTTTCCAAGATATCAAATTCCACAGGTATTTTTAAATACGATGACATTTAATTTGCCCGTTTTTGTCTTTGCATCATTTTTTTCCGCATTGGTAACCGGTTTTTATTCGTTTGCGATAAGGGTAGTCTTGACACCTATGATGATTATTTCGACTTCTTCGGCCAAGGTATATAACGAGAAACTTGTGGAGCTAATCCAAAAAGGTGAAGATGCTTATAGGTTTACACTCTCTTTCTTAAGGGCACTGAGCCTTAAGGTGGTGATTATGTTAATCGTTGTGGTTATATTTGCACCCGATATATTCTCTTTTATTTTCGGGGACGACTGGGAAGAGGTTGGTGTGTATACCCGACTTTTGGCGCCTTGGCTGTTTCTGAATGTCATCGTCTCAACCGTAGCCTACATTCCAAATGTTTTGAAACGACAAAGAAAAGTGTTGAACATGAGTGCAATACACTTTGTCCTCACCGTCATAGCCGTAGCAGCTGGTGTGTTTTTTGAAGATGTTTATCTTTTATTGGTAGCTTTCATGCTTTCAAATTCTGTTGTTTTGTCGTATAACCTATATTGGTTTTTAAAAGAGTTAAGATCTTTTCAGGCCCTGAGATGAAAATCCTTATCATTGCAAACACCAAGATTGTTTTTGGGAATGAACTAAAAAGTGAACTGGAAAAACATGCCAAGGACGTTTATCTACTGGATTTTGAGAGCCTGATGCTTTCACATGGCAGCTTAAGGGACTCGACCTATTTCAACATGTTTTCAAAATATAAAAAAATACCAAAACTGCATATGTTTTTTAGGATTTATTATATCGCCAAAGTGATTAAGGCTATAGGTTTTGAACTTGTTAACATACATTACAGCAGATGGGTATATCTTTTTCTTCTGCCTGTGCTAAAGCACTCCAAGTTTATCATGACCTTTTACGGGAGTGATTTTTACCGTACGAAGAACCTTACAAAAAAGATACAGTCTGTGATATATAAGAAAGCCGACGTACTGACCTTTACCAACCCTCTGACAAGAGACGCCTTTGTCCGGTATTATAAAAACTACGAAAAAAAAAGCCATGTGTGCCGGTTTGGCCTGAAGACCTTAGACTATATAGATAAAAACCGTTTGAGACCAAAAAACGAGATGAAAGAGGCCTTGGGATATAAGCGAGATAAGATCATTGTGACTTGCGGGTATAATGCAACACGTGCTCAACAACATCATAAGATTCTTAAAGAACTTTTGTTGCTTGAAGAGGAGATCTTGAAGAACGTTCAATTTGTCTTTCCGATGACATATGGAAATACGAGCTACAAGGAAGAGATTAAATCTGCTTTGGAAAAGAGCCGTCTGGATTATCTGGTCTTGGAAGAGTTTTTGTATGAAGATGATAACGCTTATGTGAAATTAGCTTCTGACATTATGATAAATCTTTTGGAAACAGATAGTTTTTCGGGTAGTATGCAGGAATTTCTATACGCTCAAAACCATGTGATCACGGGCTCCTGGCTGCCTTATGAACTATTTGACAAAGAAGGCATAGTGTATACAAAGATAGAATCGACTGATGAATTGAGTCCAACCTTGACGAAAGTACTCGCAAAAGTAGATACAGACCAAATAGACTTGAGTGTCAATGAGGGTATTATCTCCATTCTGTCAAGCTGGAAAAATAATATTGATTGCTGGATAAATGTATATGAAAAAAATTAAGGTAACCCATCTGACATCGGCTCACCCACGTTATGACGCGCGTGTGTTTATGAAAGAGTGCTCCTCTTTAGCCAAGATAGAAGAGTATCATGTAAGCCTAGTCGTAGCCGATGGATTAGGGGATGAGATCAAAAACGGAGTTGAGATATTTGATGTAGGTAAATTGGAGGGTAGACTTAACCGGATAGTGAAAACAACGAAGAGAGTATTTGAAAAGGCAAAAGAGCTTGATAGCGATATCTATCATATACATGACCCAGAATTGATCTCTGTCGCGTTGAGATTAAAAAAGAGAGATAAAAAAGTCATATTTGATATTCACGAGGATGTTCCAAAACAGATAATGGCAAAACCTTATCTAAACGGAGTCTCCAAGAGAGTGCTCTCTTTCCTATATGGTCTCTATGAAGGCATTCAATGTAAAAAATTTGATTACATAATTACTCCGACACCATATATCAATCAACGATTTAAAAAATTAAACAAAGCGAGTGTTGAAGTCCGGAACTATCCTATTATTGATGAGCTTGTGAATGATACGGTGTGGAGCAGTAGAAAAGAGGGCGTGTGCCATATAGGCTCTTTAGCCCAGACGCGAGGCGTACTCGAGATAATCCAATCTTTGGCCTTTTCACATACGCGTTTGGCATTGGGCGGGGACTTTCGGCCCAAAGAGCTGAAGAACAGAGCCAAGGCTTTAAGCGGGTGGAAATATGTCGATTATTTAGGATACCTCTCACGAGATGAAGTCAAGAGTGTCCTGTCAAAGACTAAAATCGGATTGGTAACCCTGCATCCGACAGATAGCTATCTGGAAGCCATTCCTGTTAAGATGTTTGAATATATGGCTGCGGGTATCCCGGTCATCGCTTCGGATTTTCCACTATATAGAGAGATGCTGCAGGGGTGTGATTGTGCCCTTTTTGTTGATCCGCTTGATCCGAAAGGGATAGCAGATGCCACGATGAGACTTTTGAAAGATGATGAAATGGCTCACAGGATGGGTGAAAATGGTAAAAAGTCTGTTCTGGAAAGATTTAACTGGTCTTCGGAAGAGAAAAAGCTGTATGACGTATATAAGGAACTGACAAGGTGAATATCCTTATCTTTAATCACCATGCGCTTACGCCTGATATGGGCGGGGGTACAAGGCATTTTGATTTCGCCAAAGAGCTCGTTGGGCGTGGACACCAGGTGACGATTATCGCTTCTAGCTTTCATTACGCTTCTTATACAGAGATGAAATCCTATAAAGAGTTCGATTTTCTTAAAGAGTCTATAGAAGGTGTTCAATTCATTTGGATAAAGACACGCCCTTATCGGGGGAACGGGATATCTCGGGTGTTGAATATGCTTGATTATATGATGAAAGCTCTGGATGTCAAGATCGATGTCAGGCCTGATGTGATTATCGGCTCAACCGTACACCTCTTCGCCGTGTATGCAGCCTTTAGAGTCGCAAAAAAGTATTCCGTGCCTTTTGTCATGGAGGTACGTGATATCTGGCCCCAAACGCTTATCGATATGGGTATGTCGAAATGGCACCCCTTTATTTTACTGTTAAGTCGTTTAGAACGGTTTCTGTATAAAAAAGCGGATAAGATCATCACATTGCTGCCTCATGCGGACGAGCACATCAAAAACTTTGGAATCAAAGCAAAAGATATCGTCTGGATCTCTAACGGGGTTGATGTCACCAGGTTCAGAGGCCTTGAAAGAGAAAGAAAAGATGAAGTTTTTTTAGTGACGTATGCTGGCTCTATGGGAAACTCTAATGGGCTGCATACATTGATGGAAGTGGCAAAAGAGCTGGACGGAGAAAATAGGGATATAAGGTTTAAGTTAATCGGAGAGGGTGCCTTAAAGCAGGAGTTATTGCTGTTTAAAGATAAGCATGCATTGACAAACGTAGAGATACTTGATGCGGTTTCAAAGGATGAGGTTGCGCGGGTCTTGAAAGAGAGCGATGTTTTATATGTCGGTCTAAAGGACTCGCCTTTATACAGATTTGGCATGAGCCTTAATAAGCTATTTGATTATCTTGCGGCTGAGGTGCCTGTCATATTCGCCAGCAATATCAAAAACAACCCTATAGAAGAGGCGCAGGCCGGTCTTTGCATTCCTCCGGAAAATAGGGATATGCTTCAAAGCGCCGTCTTAGAATTATACAAGATGAGCAAAGAAGAACGAAATGCCCTTGTTGAGGGCAATTTAAACTATATTGAAAACAACTTTTCGATACAATTTCTAACAAATAAGTTGGAAAATCTCTTAAATGGACTGGTATGGAAGAAAAAATAGAAGATCGCTGGCAATATATAGTGTTTTTAATGCTCGTCGCGTATGCATTCAGTTTTGCTATGCGAATGATCTGGATTATTCAGTTTGGCGATTATCCTGCCTTTCATTGGATGAACGAACTGATGATAAACACCAACGATGGATATTTCTTCGCAAGCATGGCGCAAAAGATCCTTGAGGAGATGCACCAGTATAACCCCCGTGTGCTCAATGGCTGGAACTATGCAGTGGTCGTGCTTACGGTGATCGCAGCTAAAACAACTCCGTTCTCACTGGAGACAATCATTCTTTATATGCCTACAGTTATCTCAAGTCTGGTCGTGATACCTGTCATATTGATCGGGCGTCTGTATAATAACCTCTCTTTGGGGTTTTTCGCCGCTTTGGTGGGATCTATCGCCTGGAGCTATTATAACCGGACTATGACGGGTTATTATGATACGGATATGTTCTCTGCGATGGCACCTATGTTCATCCTCTATTTTTTACTCGCAAGCATAGAAAAAGAAAAAGATGTTTACTCTTTACTCTCTGCCTTAGCAATTCTCGTTTATCCCTTTGTATATGACTCGGGACTCTCTATCGTCTATGCGATGGGGCTTTTCTATATGGGATATATGTTTGTGTTTCATCGAAAAGAGGCCTTTAGCTATCAGTCTATCACGCTTATCTCTATAGCCTTGATGGGTATTGCCTGGTATATAAAACTTCCGCTTATTATAGGGGGGTATCTTTTTTTCAGGCGGGAGAGGCTGGAGCTTCAAAAGCTGATGATAGCAGCGGCTTCAGCTGTCGTGCTTTTTTTGATTACCGGCAATCTTTTTTCCCTTGTCTACGCAAAACTTCTGATCTATACGGTACGCGGAACAGAGCAGAGCGGGCTGATGTTTTTTCAAGTTGCCCAAACAGTACGCGAAGCGGGACAGATCCCATTTAGCACGATGGCAGACAGGATCTCGGGTTCGACCTTGGGAATGATCGTAGCACTCTTTGGCTATGTGGCTCTGGTATGGAAACACAAGCCCTTTATCTTGGCGCTTCCTTTGATCGGTATCGGTATCTTCTCTCTTGTCGGAGGCCTCAGGTTTACGGTTTATGCCGTTCCTGTCGCAGCGATCTCTGCAGTCTATCTTTTTTACATTGTCACAAAACCGGTGGTTTCTGATAAACTGCGTATATCGATCCTGGCACTTTTGACGGCTGCTTTGCTTTATCCGAATATAAGTCATATTATAGATTACAAGGTTCCTACTGTTTTTAATGCAGAGGAGGTGAAAGTACTCGATAGGCTCAAAGAGCATGGGTCCGATAAGGACTATGTCGTTGCGTGGTGGGATTACGGATACCCATTGTGGTTTTATGCCAATAAAAATACCCTGATTGATGGGGGAAAGCATAATCATGACAACTATATCGTCTCAAAAATCCTGACGGCATCTTCTCAAAAAGAGGCGGCCTACCTTTCCCGCATTGCGGTCGAGACTTATGTCGATTCCGGTTACAAGAATATTGCCGATACGCTTTTTCGCAATAACCAGCCGGATCAGGTAAACGTAGAAAGCTTTTTTGACGAACTGCAAGCAGACAGACTTCCTATACCCGAGGCTACCAGAGAGATTTACCTCTATCTGCCATACAGGATGTTAGATATCTTTCCGACGGTCAAACTGTTCTCAAACATAGACCTGGAGACAGGAAAGAAAATCAGTGCACCGTTTTTCTTTAAGACGTCAAAGGCCGTCAATACGAAAGAGAAGATCGATTTCGGTTCGGGTGTTTGGTTCGACCAGAAGACAGGAACGCTAAATATAGGCGGTCAAAACGTCCCCGTACATCAGGTCGTTACTGCGGGGATCAAAGAAAATGGCGAGCTTGGAGTGAACTATCAGAACATACACCAGAACGCCTCTTTCGTTATTCTGGTACTTCAGCATTACGGACGGGTCCTTATCATGGATGCCGAGATGTTTAACTCGACCTATGTACAGATGTTCTTTTTGCAGAAGTATGACAAAGAGCTCTTTGAAGCGGTGGAACTCTCCCCTTACGCCAAAGTCTACAGGGTCAAGATCTAGTGTATAGGATTTTTTTTAAACCGCTGCTGGATACTTTGGGGAGTATACTCCTGCTACTGCTGTTCGCTCCCGTCTTCATAACCGTGTCGCTTCTGATCTATTACACGATGGGACGGCCTATATTTTTTAGACAGCAGCGCCCCGGGAAAGACGGAGAGCTGTACTCTATTTATAAGTTCCGTACGATGATAGACAGTGAAGGCAGCGAAGATCTCGGTGATGAGAAGCGACTGACAGGTTTAGGCAGACTGATCCGCGGTTTGAGCCTGGATGAACTTCCTCAACTCTTTAACGTACTTAAGGGAGAGATGAGTCTGATCGGTCCACGTCCGCTTTTAGTAGAGTATCTGGAGCTTTATGATGATGAGCAAAAGAGAAGGCATGATGTGAAACCGGGTATCAGCGGATGGGCTCAGGTAAACGGGCGTAATGCTATTTCCTGGAAACGGAAGTTTGAATATGATGTCTGGTATACTGAAAATATCAGTTTTATGCTTGACGCAAAGATCATATGGATGACGATAAAAAAGGTTTTGATGCGTAAGGATATCTCTTCGCGCAACCATGCAACAAGCGAGAAGTTCAATGGAAACAACTAGACAAATTGCGATTTACGGCAAAAGCGGACACGGTAAGGTCATCGCCGATATGGCCAAGCTTCTGGGGTATACGGAGATCATCTGGGTTGATGATGATGCGAGTAAAGAGGCCTTCGCATTTCTAGTGTTTCTAGAGTTTTATCACACCCTTCCCATCGTTTTGGCCATAGGCGACAACGCGATGCGCAAAGAGGTCATGCAAAAGCTCTTGAGTTATCATCTCAATGTCGCCACCCTGGTCCACCCTAGCGCAGTGATAAGTCCGAGTGCCGATATCGGAAAGGGTAGTGTCGTCATGGCAAACAGTGTTGTCAATGCGGGTGCCGTTATCGGCGAAGGCGTGATTTTGAACAGCGCCAGTGTAATAGAGCATGAGACTGTAATCGAAGACTTCGTGCATATTTCACCCAAGGCAGGGCTTGCAGGGAATGTGCATATCAAGACCTTGAGCCACATCGGGATAGGGGCAAATGTCATTCAAGGCGTATCTGTCGGTGAAAGTACCGTAATAGGTGCAGGCTCGGTCGTCATTGACGATATCCCTGCCAATGTCACGGCTGTCGGTGTCCCGGCAAGGGTGATCAAAGGATGAAGCCTATCTATCTTTCCCCTCCGCATATGACAGGCCGCGAACAGGAGTATATCGCCGAGGTCTTTGAGAGTAATTATATCGCGCCCCTGGGGAAGTTTGTCGATCGCTTCGAGAAAAGCATCTGTGACTATACGGGAAGTTCGCATGCCTTGGCAACAATCAGCGGAACGGCGGCTATTCACCTTGCGCTGCGCGTATTGGGCATTGGGAAAGACGATATCGTCCTGGCCTCAAGCTTTACCTTTGTGGGTTCCGTCTCGCCTATCCTCTACCAAAACGCAAGACCTTATTTTATTGACTCGAACAGAAAAAGCTGGAATATCAGTCCGACGCGCCTGAAAAAAGCGATCGAGAAGAGTCCTGAAAAACCGAAGGCGCTCATTCTGACCCACCTGTACGGTCAGTGTGCCGACCTTGAGAAGATCGTCAAGATCTGTAAAGAAAATGACATCTATCTGATAGAGGACGCTGCCGAGAGTTTAGGGGCGAGGTTCAAGGGGAAGCATACGGGTACCTTTGGGGACCTCGGTATCTACTCGTTTAACGGGAACAAGATTTTGACGACCTCCGGCGGAGGGGCCTTGGTCTCGGATAAGAGAGAGTGGATAGAGAAGGCGCGTTTTTACGCGACTCAGGCGAAAGAGGAGAGGCCCCATTATGAACATGTTGAATTCGGATACAATTATCGTATGAGTAATGTTCTTGCGGCGATCGGTGTAGCCCAGATGGAAGTTATTCAGAATAGGGTGGAAAAGTGCCGGGAGATATACGGGTGGTACGAAGAGGAGCTGGCGGAGATAGAAGAGATCGGGTTTATGCCGGAGCTTGAAGGCTCTGTGGGAAACCGCTGGCTTACGACCCTGATCCTGGAGAAAACCAATCCGAAGGTCTTGATCAAGGCGCTAGAGAAGCAAAAGATAGAGAGTCGTTTATTGTGGAAACCTATGCATCTTCAGGAACTTTTCAAGGATGCTTTTGGCGAGATAAACGGTGTAAGCGAAGCCCTGTTTAACAAAGGAGTCTGTCTGCCCAGCGGCACGCAATTGAGCAGAGAGGATGTGAAGTATATCTCTGCATGCATCAAGGAGGCGCTGATATGAAGCTCTTGAAGCCGACCACCGTAAAGCGCATTCTTTTCTTCGTCTTGTCTGATCTTGCGATCTCCGTTTTTACCCTTCTGCTTGCCTACGGTCTGCGATTCAACTTTGAGATACCCCAGGCCTTTACAGAACCGTTTCTTAATATATTCCTGCTTCTTTTTACGCTCAAGCTCATCTTTTTTACCTACTTTAATATCTATATGACGGCATGGCGTTTCTTCAGCCTTGAAGACGCCAAAAAACTGCTCTTGGCCCATCTTCTCTCTTATGGCTTGTTTGCGCTTATCATGATTCAGCATTTTGGGATTTTATCCCCTTTCCCCCGCAGTGTCGTGGGGATAGACTTTGTCCTCTCGCTTTTTTTTATCGGACTGCTGCGCATTTCAAAACGTTATTACCTGGAACATGGGGACAGGTCTTCGATGAAACCCAGTTTGGTCATAGGCGCGAACAACAAAACCACGCAGATGATAAAAAGCGCCCTTCAGGGAGATATCTCATATTTTCCCTCTGCAATACTCTCTCTTTTGCCGGAAGAGCGTCATACCGTTCATACCTATATCAATAACGTGAAGGTCTTTGCTTACGACGAGCTGGAAGAGGTGGTCAAAAAGAATAAGATCGAAGCTGCGGTCTTGACCCTGGAGTTGGACAGGGACACTTTGAACAGCCTTTATGACAGGCTGTATGCCTTGGGTGTTCAGGAGCTGCGTTATTATAATCTTCTTGAAGACGCCAAAGAAGAGTTTGAACCCATCCGTATCAGTGACCTTCTGGCCCGCCACCCGAAGGATCTAGACCACAAGAGTATTGCCGAGTTTATCAAAGGCAAAAGAGTGATGATCACAGGGGCGGGAGGAAGCATAGGAAGTGAGATATCGCTTCAGTGTCATGAATTCGGGGCCTCGTCTCTGCTTTTAGTAGACCATGCGGAGTACAACCTCTACAAGATCAAAGAAGAGCTGCCAAGGGCAGAGGCGAGACTGCTTTCGGTAGTGAGCAGAGATGAACTGGCCGGGGTTTTCAAGCAGTTTAAACCCGAGATTGTAATCCATGCGGCGGCTTATAAGCATGTTCCTCTGTGTGAAGAGAATGTAGAGAGTGCTTTAAAAAACAATATTCGGGGTACGATGAACGTTATTGATCTCAGTATCGAAAACAGGGTTCAAAAGCTGGTGATTATTTCTACAGACAAGGCTGTACGCCCGACAAATGTGATGGGCGCGACCAAAAGAGTGACAGAGTTATACGGACAGAACATTGAGAGCAAAGATACAGAGATCGTCGCGGTACGTTTTGGGAACGTATTGGGGTCAAGCGGCTCGGTGATTCCGAAGTTTAGAGAGCAGATAGAGCAGGGCGGACCCCTGACGGTAACGCATCCCGAGATGACACGCTACTTTATGCTGATATCCGAAGCGTGTCAGCTGGTCCTTCAGGCGGCTTCCATAGCAAAAGGAAATGAACTGTTTATTCTTGATATGGGTGAACCGGTAAAGATTATCGATCTGGCGAAAAAGATGATACAGCTTTACGGAAAAAAGCAAGAGATCAAGATAGAGTTCAGCGGTTTGCGTCCGGGTGAAAAGCTTTTTGAAGAGCTGATGCTGGACGAGAATGAACAAAAAACAAAGTATGAATCAATTTTTATTGCCAAACCGACGCCGTATGATATAGAGCAATTAAAGAGAGACATAGAGGACCTGTTCACTGCGGATAAGAAGGTTGAAGCCTTGCAAAAGATCGTGCCAGAGTTTGAAAGACGGAGCGAAAGCAGAATAGAGGCAGTCTGAAGTCGGAAAACAAGGAAAAAAGATGGTTATCGGAAATGTTCTGATTCGAATAGATCTTCCTTATGTACACTCCTTAAAGGGGAGACGGGCAGTTCTCAACCGGATAAAAGATCTGTTGAAGAGAGTGAACGTCTCTGTCCTTGATCTGAGTACCGAATACGCGAAAGAAGCAGAGCTCGCTATTGTCTATGCGGCGGCAAATGAAAAACTATGTGCGCAGGTGTTTCAAGCGATTGAAAGTATGTTGGAGCAGAGATTTCCCGAACTGCAGTACGAGGCAGAAATGGAGATGCTTTAAGCAAAAAAGCTGCTTAAAGTTCTGTTTTCAGTGCTGCTCCATGGGAGGCATTACTGACCAAAAGACTGTAACGCTTTAGCCATTTTGATTTAATCTCTTTTTTCACCGGCGTGAAGTGAAGACGGCGGCGTTCCAACTCTTCGGCGTCAACATTAAGTTGAAGCAAGTGCGTATCAACATCAATCTCGATCTCATCGCCATCATGGATTAATCCTATCATACCGCCTTCAGCAGCCTCAGGAGAGACGTGGCCGATTGAGGCCCCACGTGTTGCTCCGGAGAAACGGCCGTCTGTGATAAGTGCAACGCTTTCACCAAGCCCCATTCCCATGATAAGTGAGGTAGGTGCAAGCATCTCTTGCATTCCCGGTCCGCCTTTAGGACCTTCGTAGCGGATAACGACGACATCGCCCGCTTTTACCTTGTGACCCATGATACCAGAAATAGCTGCTTGTTGGGAATCAAAACAGACGGCAGATCCCTTGAATTGGCGCATACCCGGTGCAATACCGGCAGTTTTGACAACAGCGCCCTCTTCTGCAAGATTACCAAAGAGGATAGAAAGACCACCTACAGGAGAGAAAGCATTCTCATTGGTGTGAATGATGTTTGTATCTTTGATATCCGCGTCTTTGATACGCTCGGCAAGTGTTTCGCCTGTGACGGTCAAGACATCCGTTTTAAATACGGAAGAGCTTCGCTTGCTTACCTCTTTCATGACCGCGTTAACCCCACCGGCACGGTTCACGTCTTCCATATGTACTGTTGAAAGAGAGGGTGATATTTTGGCGATATGAGAGACCTCTTTACCGATTCTATTGATATCGGTAATATCAAAATCAACCTGCGCTTCTTTTGCGATAGAGAGAAGATGAAGAACTGTGTTCGAGGAGCCCCCCATAGCCATATCGATAACGAAGGCATTATTGATCGCATCTTTGTTCAAGATATTGCGTATCTTCCATTTTGGGTCTTCTGACTTTGCCATTTCAACAACACGCTTGGCAGCCGTCTTCACCATCTCGATACGCTCAGGCGTCATCGCAAGTACCGTTCCGTTACCCGGAAGGGCAACACCCATAGCTTCACACAGCGTGTTCATCGAATTTGCGGTAAACATACCCGAACATGACCCACCTGAAGGACAGGCCTCACACTCGATCTCATAAAGCTCTTCATCGGTCATCTTGCCTTCAGAGTGTTTGCCGACCGCTTCAAAAGCAGTCGCCAGATCAATAGGGGTACCGTCTGCTTTCTGACCGGCTTTCATCGGTCCGCCGGAGATAAATATGGTAGGAACATTTACTCTAAGGGCACCCATCAACATACCCGGAACAATCTTGTCACAGTTGGGGATACAGATCATTGCGTCAAGCTGGTGAGCTTCCATCACTGTCTCAATCGAATCTGCAATAAGTTCACGTGAAGGCAGCGAGTAAAGCATTCCCTCATGACCCATAGCGATACCGTCATCCACACCGATAGTGTTAAACTCAAAAGGAACACCGCCTGCTTCACGAATAGCCTCTTTTACAATACGGCCGTACTCCTGAAGGAAAAAGTGTCCGGGAATAATATCGATATGGCTGTTTGCCACACCGATAAATGGTTTATCGAAGTCTTCGTCTTTTAATCCTGTTGCTCTTAAAAGAGAACGGTGAGGAGTTTTGTCAAATCCGCGTTTAATTGTATCACTACGCATGCAAATCCTTATAGTCTTTATATATTAGCGTGATTATATCGAATTTTCGCCTATACAGGGGCTCAAATCGGTATATTAAGAGGGGAAAGGAAGGGAAGTTTAAAAAAAATACTCAAAAATTTATAAATTCACCCAAAAAGTCTTTACATTTAAGAATGGTTTTGCTAAAATTCCCGTCCACAAACAAAATGTGCGGGAATAGCTCAGCGGTAGAGCACAACCTTGCCAAGGTTGGGGTCGCGAGTTCGAATCTCGTTTCCCGCTCCAATTTTACGAGGCCCCGGACCCCCGGGGCTTTTTCGTTTAAGGGTTCGTTTCACCCGGTTTTTGGTGATAGAATCCGCCCCCTAAGGCTGAGTGGCAGAGTGGTTATGCAGCGGCCTGCAAAGCCGTGGACCTCGGTTCGATTCCGGGCTCAGCCTCCATTTTATTCCCGCCAGTGTCAGCAGGCCTAAGTCAGCGACTATCCAGCCCGGATGGCGAAACTGGTAGACGCAAGAGACTTAAAATCTCTCGACCGTAAGGTCGTGCCGGTTCGATTCCGGCTCCGGGCACCAGCAATTTTTCTTCCCC
>CAXGZT010000017.1:0-22228 GCA_964014335.1 uncultured Campylobacterales bacterium
CAAAAGCCTTCGTGATAGAAGCCTCATCATCTTTGACAATCCCATGCTGTACTGCCGAGGCACCCGATTGCTGCGCGAGTGCGGCTAGGGTATAGTTATTGGATGAACGGATCTGGGAAGCATGTATTGCACTCTCGCCCAAGTCCAGTATCTCCGAACCTGTTGAGAGAACGGCGACACGGGGTTTGATGAAGACTGCCGCCATAACAACGTTCAGGCTCGCCATTACGCCTATCTCGGCATACCCGAGTCTCGTCCCTTTTTTAACAAGGATATCACCCTCTTTAAAGCTCTCCCCTACGGGACGAACGGCAAAACCCCGAGGTACTTTCTCGTTGATGATGATCTTACCGTCTTCAAACCTCACGTTCTCTATGGGCGTAAGCGTGTCTGCACCCTTGGGCATCAGAGAACCCGTAAAGGTCTTGATGCAGATACCCGAACGGACTTCACCTATCTCTTCGGCACCGGCAGGATTATCACCAAGGACCTGGATCGCACCTGCTTCTTGGTCTGCGGCTATGATCGCGTATCCGTCCATGGCCGAAGTCGGATAAAGCGGTGAATTTTCTCCGGCAACAATATCCTCGGCCAAGATACGCCCGAGTGCCTCTGAGAGGAAAACTTTTTCTAGCGCAGATGTCTTAATGTCAAGCTCTGCCAGCTGCTCCATGGATTCCTGATAAGAGATCATTTCTTCACCTTTAGAAGTCCGCTTCCTTTGATAGCGGTCGAACGATCTTGCGCATAGATACGTTTTCCGTCCCTAAGGTCATATTTCCAAATCGGAGCGCTGGCCTTAAAGTCTTCCACAAACTCTTCTATCATCTCCAAGGCAACACGGCGCTTAGGTGAAAAAACAGCGGCTATATAGGAAGAGGCATGGAGAGGAACGTCCCCGCGCGAATGAGCCATCTTGATGACTGCTCCGGCCTGTTTTGCTTTCAGCGTCCAGGCATCATACCAGGAGTTTAATATCGGTTCATATATATCGAAACTCAGTCCCGAGATCCCGTCTTCATCGCGAATGGTTCCTATAAAGGGGATAAAGGCCCCGTAATTGCTATTCTCTTCTTCTTTATACCAGCGAGCCAACGTCTCTTCTACGGGTACCGGTCCATCAAACAGTTCTAACATCAGCCACCGCACACAGGAGGAAGAAGCGAAACTCTATCCCCGCTTTTAAGTTCCGTGTTCAGGTCCATGACCATAGTGTCATTCACGGCGACCGCACATGTTTCCAGCCATGTTTTGAGTTCAGCATCCGTACTCAGCTGTACCGCTACATCATTGAGGCTTGAAGCTTCCAGAGTGATCTTATCTTTTTGTATTGGTCCTAAAAATTCAATGGTTACCATGAAGTTCTCCATACATATTTTGTCTTATTTAATTAATGTGATTATATCTAAATCCATATTACAGTTGTTTGATACAACTTAAGCCCGGCATTCGTAGATTTATCTTTTTTTCAGTACAATCTAAACAAAAAAAGTAGCCGCTGTGTCTAAATTACAAGAAGTCAAAACCGTTATTTTTGATAAAAACCTCAACCGCGTCACTCAGTCTGACCCTGTTTTCGAGGCTCTTTTTGAAAACATCTACTCCCTTACCGCCCTGAATGCCTTTCTCGCACAAAACGCAATGCTGGATGAAGGCTTTTTACACAAGCTCAACATGAGCGGGAAAGAGTATCATCTTTGCTACCGGACCCGGGACCTGGACGAGACCTTTGAGTTTCAGTTCTTTCTGCTCTCGGACTCATGGTTTGTCGTGAATCCGACGGGATGTTATGATCTTTATGATCAGTTAACGGGACTGATGACGGAGAAAAACATTCTCTCCCTGCTGAAACACGATATCAAACGTACGATGCGGGATAAAGAGAAGTCTACCGCCATCCTCATGGACATCAAGCACCTTAAGAACATTAATGAGATGTTCGGCTTTCTTGCCGGGGACTATGTGCTAAAGGAGGTCAGCAGGGTCCTGAAAGAGAACACACGGGGTTCGGATGCCTTAGGGCGTTTCAAAGGGGACAAGTCTCTTGTCATCCTGCACAAAACAGACGCTCACGGGACCATGCAGTATATTCAAAAGTTTGAAGAAGCCTTAAAGCAGATCAACTTCTGTTTTAATGATTTCAACTTCGACGTTGAGCTTAGCTATGGCGTTACCCTGACCAAAGAAGATGACACTATAAACGATATTATCGATAGAGTCCATCAGGCCCTAACCAAAGCGAAAAAAAGCCACAATTCGCATATAGAGTATCTGCTCTAGCCAAAGCATTTACACCCCATACTCTAGAGGCTCGCGCTCTACAGAAATGGTTTCCGTATGGATCGCGAAAACCTCTTTCCCTTCAATTGAATGAAGGCCCTGAAGTTGGTTTTTTCTTAATCCGTTTCAGCTATAATACCAGCATGATTTTCGGAAAAATTGAGTATTTAAACCTTTTACCCTTTCATGTCTTTATGAAACGTCATATCAGAAGTTCCCAACAGAGCCAAAGCCTCCACTATAAACGCGGTGTGCCTGCACAGATCAACAAGGCTTTTATGACGAGACGGGTAGATGCTGCTTTTATCTCCAGTATTGCTTCACGAAAATGCAAGTGTCTTGACCTTGGCATCATGGCCCGAAAAGAGGTGCAGAGTGTACTTCTGCTTCCGGGAAAAGTCCAAAATGATGATGAATCTGCCACCTCCAACGTACTTGCGAGGGTATTGAACCTTGAGGGTCGGGTCATCATAGGGGACAAGGCATTGAAGCACTATCTAAACAGTGACGACAATGCCATTGATCTTGCCCGGATATGGTATGAACAGCAGGGTCTGCCCTTTGTGTTTGCACGCTTTTGTTATCATAAAGATTCAAAACAATACCGCAGACTCTCCAAGAAGTTTTTGCGCACACCGCACAAGATTCCTTTTTATATCCTTGAAAGAGCCTCACAAAAAACAGATATCAAAGGCTCTGATATCTTAAAGTATCTGGAGCTTATAGAATACAGACTTGACGCCCATGCCCTGCTCTCTCTAAAACGTTTTCTACGACTTTCCGACACTCTTTCCTAATACATAGAAAATTTAACAAATCACTAAGAAGAACTGCTCTAAAATACACATTTATTTACGGAGATACCAATGCCAGAAACCGCTACACTCAATGCTGTGTGTTCACAACTCCTGCAGCCTGACGATCTGAAGATCTCTAACGAACTGTTCGAACGAATCATAAGTGAAAAGATTGTCAGCAAGATCTTTTTTAACGGCAATGGCGTTTCAATCAAAATATATGCGGACAAAATACTGCATCTCTCTTCCATGACCCCCGTCTTGCATGATTTTGGATTTAAGATAATTGATGAAGTGACCTATACCATCCCGAAAAACAAAACAGCTGTTCATGTCAATCGCTTCAACTTGGATGTTCAAGACCTTAAAAAATTTGAATCCGCAAAAGAGAATATTGAGAATATCATCAGCATGTCCCTCCTGGGTAAGACCTTTGCCAAATGCAGCCTCTATTCACTGGTGTACCTGGAAAACTTCTCCCTGCGCCATATTACGCTTATGCGTTCTATTATCGAGTATCTCGACCAGGCTGTGCTGAGCCTAAACGCTAATATCATCATTCAAACACTCAACGCTCACCATACGATTACGAACCTGTTCGTTGATTATTTTATTGCCAAGTTTACCCCCTCCCTCAAACAGAGGGAGAGCAAACTTAAAGCGATCTCCCAGGAGATTGACGAAAAAATCAAGCTTGTCCCTAATATTCTGGAAGACAAGATTTTAAAACTCACCTATACCCTTTTGCAGTCGCTTTTGCGCACAAATTACTTTTTGAACCAGGAGGGTATCGCCCTTAAGATCCATACCGAACTTTTTAGCGAGCACCTTAAGGGCATACAGCCAAAATTCGAAATCTTCGTTTATCATCCCCAGTTTAGCGGCCTGCATCTTCGTATGAGCAAGATCAGCCGCGGCGGTCTGCGCTGGAGCGAACGGCATGAAGACTACCGTACAGAGATCAAGTCTCTTATGATCACCCAAGAGGGTAAGAACTCCATTATCGTACCTGACGGGGCCAAGGGCGGTTTTGTTATCCGCAAGAAGAAGTCTAAGATCAGCCAGGAGTATTTCGAAGAGGTCTATACGAAGTTTATCAACAACCTTTTGGACATGGTAGACAACATCGTTGACGGCAAGGTCGTAAAAGATAAAAATATCATCTCATATGATGAAGATGACACCTATTTTGTCGTCGCTGCAGACAAGGGTACCGCACATATGAGTGATGTTGCCAACAGCATCTCCGTTTCTCGGAACTTCTGGTTAAGAGATGCCTTCGCTAGCGGCGGTTCAAAAGGTTTTGGACACAAAGACCTGGGGATTACTGCCAAGGGTGCCATCATCTCCACCCAGAGGTTTTTCATCGAAAAAGGTATAGACTTTTACAAAGAGCCTATCTCAATCGTCGGATTGGGTTCAATGAACGGGGATGTTTTTGGCAACGGGATGATTGAGTCCAAAGCCTTTAAGCTCCTTGCTGCCATCAGCCAAAAAGAGATCTTTATCGATCCGGACCCCATTCCCATGACTGCATATGAGGAGAGACAGCGTCTCTTTATGTCAAAAGACGGCTCCTGGGGCGCTTACAACAAGGGACTGATTTCGGCCGGCGGCGGCGTCTTCCTGCGGTCTGAGAAGTCCATCGAACTCTCAGCGGAGATCAAGAAGATGCTGGGCACTACCCGAAAACAGATGAGCGGAGAAGAGTTGGCCAAAAAGCTTTTATGCATGAAAGTGGATATGCTCTTCAACGGAGGAGTCGGTACCTATATCAAAAGCTCGGACGAGAGCGATCTCGATCTCGGGGACAAACAAAACGAAAGTGTCCGTATCGATGCAAACGAGCTAAAAGCCTATTCTGTCTGTGAAGGGGGAAACCTCGGATTGACACAACGTGCGCGTATTGAGTATGCCCGTGAAGGCGGCCGTATAAACCTCGACGGGATAGACAACTCCGCGGGCGTAAACATCTCAGATCATGAGGTAAACCTCAAGATCTTGCTCAATACGATCCAGGCCAAAGGGCTGCTGACTGAAGAGGAGCGCGACAAAACCCTTTCAAGCCTGACGGAACAGGTCGTAAACCTTGTTTTATGGGACAACTACAATCAAAGCCTTGCTCTCTCCAGAGATGAGAAGCTCAGCCGTATCTATACCAAAGACTTCACCGAGGCGATCAAGGTTCTCGAACAGCACGTGGCTGCCTTCAAACGAAAAGATTTCCAGATACCTAAAGATGAAAACATCAATGAAATGCTGACGAAGGAAGGTTCTATTGTACGTCCTGTCCTAGCCTCGATGCTCTCCTATGCAAAGATATTTATCAAGAACCTTTTATTGGATTCGGCACTGGTTGACGAGACCTTCTCTTTAGGTTATTTATATAAATATTTCCCTAAATCCTTTGTCGGTATATATGAGCATGAGATCTCGCAACATCCGCTTAAACGTGAGCTGATCGCGACAATCCTGGCAGATAAGGTCATAAACTATCAAGGGGTCAGTTTTATCAGCGACTTTGAGCGTATCGGCGAAGAGAAGTTTATAAACAAGATCAAGTCTTATCTGATCTGCAACCAGCTCTTTGATACAAACAACATCCGATATGAGATCTTCAGGCAGGACTTTATCATGCCGAACACTCAACAGTACGAACTTCTCTCAGAGATGGAGCGTACACTTATCTTTAGTGTCAAATGGATGGTAAAGTACCTCAATAAAAACCAGATCGATGCAAACCGCATCCTCGAAAACAAAGACGACCTCTTTAGGATGCTTGACAAGATCAACGGTCTGGAGCATACCCAGATCATTTCCGGTAAAGACGACTTCAATAGCTTTTTCTCTCATATCGAGTATCTCCGCTTTGCCGTAGCCGCGATCAGTATCAAGGAGAGTACGATGCACAGTTTTGACGATGTCGCGACACTCTTCTATATGATTGTCAGCGAGTTCAGGATCATCGAACTGCTCTCGGCTCTGGACGAGATTCCGGTCAGTCTTGACAGCGACAGGGTCTTGAAACGCCAGATGCTGCAGTTTATCGACTTTATCGTCGTGCATTACACCCACAAGCTCTTGGTTTTTAAACGGCTCGGTTAAAGTCCGTAAGATGCCTTAAACTCTTTTGTATCGAATGAAAACGACTCTTTTGCGGGTACTCGTGAACAACTTGAGGCATTTGACAAATATGAGACAAAGGGGCTGCAGGAGATAACGGTTACCGTCAACCAGTTAATGGCTTCGGCAATCTAACGGCATACTCCCGTACAAAAAAGGAGTCTGCTTAATCAAGTTTGAGTAAAATCCTCATGGAATTTTTCATGGGTTCTTGCGATCTCGGCTCTGATAAGGTTGACCCGCGCTTTTTGAGACTCTAAAGGCTCCGGAAGCACACAGTATTCACCCTCAGTCAATTCGTCGTTAAAGAGCTCTTCATCAAAGCTCTTTCCCAGATATTCGACAACTGTTCTCAAATCTCTTTCTGCATTTCCCAGACATGAGGTCGCACCCGGTGAGGGCGTCATATTGAAAAGTATGCCCTCGCCCGGATTAATAGAGGCCTCTCCCAGCATAAGTTTCTGCTCATCCTTGTTCAAGACCTGCGGCCGCACGCCGCCGAAGCCGTCGGCATAACTGAACTCGTCAAGACGCAAAGAGGGGACGATCTTCCTTGCGTCTTTTAAAAAGAGATACTTATTGAGAATCGGGACCTCGAATAAGAAGTTCCTGAAAATATAGTTTCTGATATCGCTCTCTTTAAGCAGTTTCCATAGGGCAATAGCGATGTTCTTGTCAAAGCGAAGCGTCTTCCAAAAGTCAAGATAGGTCCCGCCTTTATAGCGCTCCAGTTTTGGCAGCATAAGCGCCGTCGGACCGAAACGCGTGTTTTCACCGGCTAAGACATCGGGATCACCGTGCAAGGCGGCAAAAGGGAGTTTAGGGTTCTGTATCATATACACCTTGCCCTTGAGCATCTTCTCATTCGTCATATAAAAGCTTCCGGCGATAGGCAGACAGCCGAGATTCAGGCCATAACCCATCCTGTGTGCCAGGTAAAGACTATGGGCACCGGCATTGACGACAACAAAATCTGCATGATAGCTTTGCTCACCGCAGTGGACGATATGACCCCCGTTGTCGCTCTTTTCTATCTTGGTGACGGGCGAGTTATAAAAGACCTCGACCGTTTTTCCTTCCTGTTTTTTTGCATTTTCAATGAGCGATCTGGCCATCTTTCCGAAGTCGACCGTTGTCCATTGGCCCTGTGCCCCGATGCCCACGATCTGTTCTTCCCTTTCGTTCCCCTTCTCGTCCAGGACTACGCGGGGTTCCAGCTCTTTGAGCTTCTCTTTATCCCAGACTTCAAGATAAGGAAAAAGCTTCGAGAACTCCTCAAATCTATGCAGTAGGAACTCCACCTCTTTTTCACCGACGCCCAGAGCCATCTTTTGGTGGGAAAAAATGATCTCGTTTTGGTAATGGTATTGCAGACAATATTTCTCTACCATCTTTGCCGTGCGTTTGGTTATCGCCGCTTTCTCGAGTGTATAGTTTGTCTCTATATCTCCCACATGAATAGTCTGTGAGTTTGATGTCCCCGAACTGTTGAGAGTGGCTACATCTTCATATTTTTCGACTATGGCTATAGACCTGATATCCGTGTACCGTGCCAGTTCATAGGCCAAAGCAGCGCCTGAGATCCCCGCACCGACGATCAATACTTCAAAATTTTTTTGTTTCATAAATATCCTTATTTTAAATGCGTGTTGCTAACTCTTACTTAACCTTTAAAGCCAGGTCGCTTGTATCGGAAATATCGCCTGATATATAATTCCTCTTTTATACTCTCTTGGTTTCCTGAATTAGATCAGGAAGAGGTTCGCCCAGGTAAAAACCCTGAGCATAGGTCACACCCATCTTTTGTATCTGCTCCAGAACCTCTTTCGAGTGAACAAATTCGGCTACAGTGGGTATCTGAAGCCGTTTCGCAAAACCTATAATGGACTCTGCAATGATTCTGTGTTTAGGGTTCTCCGGCAGATCCTTGATAAAGAGACCGTCTATTTTCAAGACCGATATCGGCAGATTGATCAACTGTCCAAAATTGGAGCACTCCGCTCCGAAGTCGTCAATAATGACCGAAAACCCTTTTTTATGCAGGATAAAAAGACGCTCTTTGACAAGCTCGTTTTTCATGATGCTCTTTTCCTCCAATATCTCTATGCCTAACTGTTTTGGGTCTACCCCGTACTTTTCTATCGTCTTCTCGATAAATTCCATAAAGTCGGGTTCCCGAAGGTCCTGCTCAGTCACATTAACCGTAAACTTGCCCTCAAACTCTTTCGTTTTACGGCAGGCATTTTCAAACATGACCTGAAAGATCCTGTATAACTGTCCGCTGCTCTTTGCCGCTTCCAAAAACTTAAAGGGCGAAATGATCTCGCCCTTATAAGACATGCGGACCAAACACTCATACTTGATAATCTTCCCTGTGTCCACGGAGAAGATAGGTTGATAATAGGTCAAGATCTGATTGTTCTCCAGGGCATCACGGACCCTTTGCATCCAGATAGAGTTATACTGTATCGTCTTGATGATTTTTATATCATCCGTATATTTACTTGCACGGTTTCGTCCCAGACTCCTGGCTTCCTTGAGAGCAAACTCTGCTTTTTGAATAAGATTTCCCTCTTCATGCATAACCAAACCAAGGCTAACGCTGAGCCGGTTTTCAATTCCCCTCAGCATGAAACTCATGCTGTTGACATCTTTTTGAATGGATAGAAGCTTCTTTTCATGGATCAGTTCATCCGAGGACAAGACTCCGAAGGTATCCCCCTCAAGGTGGAAGACATCCATCTCATCTGCGTACCTGCTTCGTAAAAAACTGCCCATCTTCATCAAGAGCTCATCCCCGACATCAAAACCTTGAGTCTCATTGATCATACTGAAGCTGTCAATATTGATTAAAACAAGATTTTTTTTGCCTTTATTGTCCAGGCTTTCATTCAGTTTCTGACGATTGGGGAGTTTTGTCAAGGGGTGTCTCGTCATCTGTTTATAAACATCTTCATACCTTGTCTCTAGCTCGATAAGATGCATATACTGTCTTACGGAAGAACGTACAACCGTGTAAAGTTTGTCTACGGTCAGCTCTGTTTTTTCTTTATAATCATCGATGTCATACTGCTCAATAATATCGCGTTCGTGTATCTCATCGGGTTGACCGGTACGAATAACCAAACGGATAAGTTTATTCTCAAGTTCATTGCGAATATAATTGACCAGGTCCAGACCGGACGTAGGGGTTTCCATGATAACATCAACCAAGGCCAAGGCTATATCATCATGTTCTTCTAATCTCCGCTTTGCTTCAGCAGCATTCATTGCACGGATCAGCTCTAGGCGGCGACCCTCGATAATGATTGACCTAAGAGCATTTCTTGTAATATCATGAACGGATTGTTCATCATCTATCACTAAGACTTTCCATGACTCCGTAGGAAACGGTATAGTTTTCTCATCTTCTTCGGCAAACTGGAACAAATCATTCATAAGCGGGGGCCCTAGTTAAAATATAGCTATTAGGGTAACAGGTAACATTTTAAAAGGTTATTAATCCAGAAGGCTAAAACGGGGCAGAAGCCGGATTTATATCGCTTCTGTAATCGCTTCTATACGATTAAGCGTCTCGTCTTTTCCTATAATAGCCATCACCTCATCAAGACCCGGACCCGAAAGTTTTCCCAGGAGGGCCATGCGAAGAGGCTGACCGATCTTGCCAAAACCCACTTCCATCTGCGTAATCGTCTCTTCCATCACCTTGTGATAGTCGATAGGAAGGTGTAACTCTTCTGCCAGACTCAGCTTTTCGGCAAAGCGCTTTAAGACTTCGTCCGCATTACCCTTAAAGGCCTTTTTCAACCCTTTTTCATCATACTCACTCGGCGTAGTGAGAATCTCCTTCGTCAAGTCGGCCATCTCTTTTAAAGTTTTTGCACGTTCTTTGACAGCATCTAAAAGTATCTCTTTCTTGTCATGACTGGTCAATACGATCTCGTAAGCCTCCAGGGCTTCGGCAAGCTCTGCATTGTCCATATTTTTAAGATAATGTGAGTTTAGCCAGTCCAACTTTTCATGGTTATAGATCGATGCGGACTTGTTAATATCTTTCGGGTCAAAAAGCTCTAACATCTCCTCCATCGAGAAGATCTCCTGATCCCCGTGAGACCATCCCAAACGTACCAAAAAGTTCATCAGTGCCTCGGCGGTATACCCCATCTCTTTGTACATCATCACATCCGTAGCCCCATCCCGCTTGGAAAGTTTTTTTCCGTTCGAGTTATGGATCATCGGTACATGATAGAACTTTGGAAGTTCAAAGCCCAAAGCCTCATAGATCACCATCTGTTTGGGCGTATTGGAAAGGTGGTCATCCCCGCGGATAACCTCGTTGATCCCCATAAGGGCATCATCAATAGCCACGACGAAGTTATATGTCGGGCTCATATCGGAGCGTGCGATAATAAAGTCGTCCAGGATATCTTCCGCCTGGAAAACGATCTCTCCCTTGATGCCGTCATCAATGACAATAGCTCCCGTTTCAGGTGCTTTGATCCGGACAACCCAGTCAGCCCCTTCCGGCGGCGTACCCGTATAGCATCGGTAGCGATTATCATAACGCGGGCGCTCTTTTGCATTTGTCTGCGCTTCGCGAAGCGCATCAAGCTCCTCTTTTGACATATAGCACTTATAGGCCTTGCCTTCATTCAGCAGCTGTTCAATATACTTTTTATATATCTCCATACGCTGGGATTGATACGTGATCTCGCCATCATGTTTCAAACCCACCCATTCGAAAGCGTCCACAATAGCCTTCGCCGCTTCTGCATTGTTTCGGCTCATATCCGTATCCTCGATACGAAGAACAAACTTGCCTCCATTCTTCTTGGCCCATAAATAACTAAATAGAGCCGTTCTTAGCCCTCCGATGTGAAGAAAGCCTGTTGGGCTTGGTGCGAAACGTGTTACGATCATGATTTATTCCTAGTTTATAGTGGTGCTATTTTAGTTAAGACTTGGTTAAAAGATGGTAAAGTTTCCTACTTTATTTGGATGGATATTTATGAAAAAACTGTTTCTTTTGCTTTTACTTAGCCCCCTGCTTTTTGCTGACGTAATCGGCGGGATTGCCGTTACCCTTGATGATGAGACGATCACGCTTTATGAGATCCGACAGGAGCAGGAGATCGGTAAGTTCAGCGTCAAACAGGCCGTTGACCGTCTTATTCGCAGTAAACTCGAAAAGATAGAAGCCGATAAACGTAATATCAAAGTCTCTAACCAAGAGGTCTTGGATGATCTGAAAAAGATGGCCGAACAAAACGGTATGACACTCTCCCAGCTCTATGAAGCGATGAGCTCCGTGCGTAATCTCTCCGAGTCACAGACCAAAGAGAAGACAAGAGAGAAGATCTTAAAACAGAAGCTTTTCAATGCTATCGCGATATCACAGATGGATGAGCCCACGGATGAAGAGGTCGAGGAGTACTATAAGCTGCACCTTGAAGAGTATCAAACGCCGAAAAGCATTGATACTGTTCTTTACAGCAGTCAAAGCCAGAAAGCCCTAAACCAGAAGATATCAAACCCGATGATGAATGTACCAGGGGTCAATACAGAGAACAGAAGCCTTGAAACGGCGAAGATAAACCCCAGGCTTGCAGCTATGCTTACCCGGACCAAGGATGGAAGCTTTACTCCTGTTTTGCCGAATATGGAGGGGAACGGACATATGGCATTTTATATTTTACGAAAAAAAGAGTTCAACACTCCGCCTCTGGAACTGATACGGACTCAAGTCGAAAACAAGATCATGGAAGATAAACGCGAACATATTTTAAATGAGCACTTCCAGCGTATGCGGGTAAAGGCTGATATTAAAGTTTTAAGACTGCCGGAATAGTTTTTATATATCAAAAAATATTATTAAGAGTAGCACCTGTTTATAGACGTCAAGCCAAGAAGTTCTCTTCTTAGCCGTTGTAGCGCTCCAGGTATTTTGTATCGAAGTCGTTTGAGACGAAGTCTTCGTTTTCCATCATCTTTTTGTGGAAAGCGACCGTCGTCTTGATCCCCGTGATCTTGAACTCTGCAAGTGCGCGGTGCATCTTTGCGATAGCTTTTTCACGGTTATCGTCATATATGATAAGCTTGCCGATCATAGAGTCGTAAGTCGTAGGAACGATATAGCCTGCATGGGCATGTGTATCGATACGGACACCGTTACCGCCGGGTAGCATCCAGTCACCGATCTTGCCCGGAGACGGAAGGAATTTGACCGGGTCTTCCGCCGTGATACGACACTCGATTGAATGGCCTTGAAGTTTGATAGAGTCTTGTGAAGGAAGTTTTTCGCCCTCGGCTACACGGATCATCATCTCGATAAGATCAAGCCCCGATACCATCTCGGAAACCGTATGCTCGACCTGAAGACGCGTGTTCATCTCCATGAAGTAGAAGTCAAGGTTTGCATCAAGCAAGAACTCAAACGTGCCTGCACCCTCATACTTGATATATTGTGTCGCGCGGACTGCTGCCGCGTGGACTCTTTCACGGACTTCGGGAGTCAATACGACCGCCGGAGACTCTTCGATAAGCTTCTGGTGACGCCTCTGCATAGAGCAGTCACGCTCACCCACATGGATAACATTACCGTGTGAATCCGCCATGATCTGGACCTCGATATGGCGCGGGTTCTTGATGAACTTTTCCATATAGATCGTACCGTCACCAAAAGCAGTGATCGCTTCTGATTCCGCCGCCAAAAATGCATTCTCAAGGTATGACTCGTCTTCGACAACACGCATACCGCGCCCGCCACCGCCCTGAGCCGCTTTCAGAATGACCGGATAACCGACCTCTTTAGCACGTTTTGCCGCATCGGCGATGTCGGAGATAGCACCGTCAGAACCCGGGACAACAGGGACTTCAGCCGCGATCATGACATCTTTTGCCTTTGACTTGTCAGACATCAACTGCATGACTTCAACCGTCGGTCCGATAAACTTGATCTTGTGGTGGGTACAGATCTCGACAAAATGCTGGTTCTCTGACAGGAAACCGTACCCCGGGAAGATCGCGTCACAATGCGTCACTTCAGCCGCTGCAATGATCGCAGGGATGTTCAGGTAAGACTCCGAGCTGGGTCCGGGTCCGATACAGATCGCTGCATCGGCAAGCTCAAGGTAGTGAGAACCTGCATCAGCCGTAGAATAAACGGCAACCGCTTCTTTACCCATCTCTTTGATCGTACGAATAGCACGAAGAGCAATTTCGCCGCGATTGGCGACCAAGATTCTTTTGATCTCAGCCATGATTACATTTTCTCTACTATGAACAGTGGCATATCATACTCTACCGGCTTGCCGTCTTCAGCAAGGATTTTAAGGATTTTACAGTCAAACTCTGCTTCAAGTTCATTCATGATCTTCATCGCTTCTAAGATAGCCAAAGGCTGGCCCTTTTTGACGACATCACCCTCTTTAACGAAAACAGGAGAGTCCGGAGACGGGGAAGCGTAATAGGTTCCTACCATCGGAGATAGTATCTTATCACCGCTGATCTCTTCAGCTGCCGCCGGTGCTGCTGCCGTCACTGGTGCTGCCGCTACTGGTGCTGCCGCAATCGGTGCCGCAATCGGCGCCTGTGCGATCCCTGCTTTTTCAAGCTCGATAGAGAAGCCTTCTTTATTGATTTTAAGTGAGCTAAGCGTGCTTTCGTCGAACTCTTTCATAAGTAATTTGATCTGTTTCATATCCATTGGATTATCTCTCCCGAAGCATAAATTTTGTAAAAATTAGTGTGGTATAATACCGAAAAAACAGTAATAGACACTTAAAGGCAGAACATGGGTTTAAAAGCAGATACTTGGATACGTAAAGAAGCAATTGAAAACGGGATGATCTCACCCTTCTGTGAGGATCAGGTCGGAAAGGGTGTCGTCTCTTACGGTCTCAGTTCATACGGTTACGATATCCGCGTCAGCAACGAGTTCAAGATCTTCACGAATCTTAACTCCACCGTCGTCGATCCGAAACATTTTGATGATGCCAATGTTGTTGATTTCACAGGTGAGGTCTGTATCGTCCCGCCCAACTCTTTTGCTCTGGCAAGGACCGTAGAATATTTTAAAATCCCGCGTGATGTACTGGCGATCTGTCTGGGGAAATCGACTTATGCCCGTTGCGGCATCATCGTAAACGTGACCCCTTTCGAGCCGGAGTTTGAAGGCCATATCACGATAGAGATCTCAAACACGACCCCCCTTCCCGCGAAGATCTATGCTAATGAAGGTATAGCCCAAGTACTTTTCTTGCAAGGTGACGAAGTGTGCGAGACCTCATACCGCGATAAAAGCGGAAAATATCAGGGACAAGAGGGTATCACCCTCCCTCGTATCTTGGACAAACACTAGACTTGAAGTACAGGCTCTCCACACCCGTACTCACGGCTATCCTAGTCTTCTCTTCGGGCCTTCTCTTTCCCCTTATCTTTGGCCTTACCGACAGGCTGCTCAGAGAACTTTTTTCACAGCTCGACCCGACGCTTCTTGTTATCGCTAGTTTCTCATGGCTTTTACTCTTCTATTTTCTCGGGATAAAGTTTTCTCTAGAGTACCTCTGCGGACAGTTTGAAATCCTTGAGAGAGAGAAGCTTTTCAGATACAGCAATATCGCCTATACTGCGGTGACTCTCCTCTTTTACTCTTCTCTCGTTTCGGCCTCTGCCTTTTCCAATCTGGCATGGGGCGGTTTTTATCTTGTCACTATAGGGGTCTTCTACCTCCTAAGCGGCAGGCTCTTAAAAGAGCTCTAAGACTTTCTCGGGCGGTCTTCCCAAGACTGCTTTCTCCCCTTTGATGACAATAGGACGCTCGATCAGTTTTGGATGGGTTGCCATCGCTTCGATCAGCTTCTCTTCCTCCTCTTCGTCCTTAAGGCCAAGCGCTTTATACTCTGCCTCTTTTGTCCTCATCAGTTCACGCGCAGAGATACCGAGCTTCTTCAAGACCTCTTTGATACTTTCGGCAGAGGGTGTGGCATCCAGATACTTTACGACCTCGGCCTCGATGCCTTTCTCTTCCAATATCCCCATAGTTTGACGCGACTTAGAACAGCGCGGGTTGTGCCATATCGTATACGTGCTCATCTTTTCTCCTAAAGTTTTTTTTAAAATTATACTCATATTTATCACAATGCGAAAATATCATCCCGCTTATAAAACTATTTTTAGTTATCTAAAGATATGATGTAGCTATGTATAAAAACATCAAATCATTTACCAAGATTACAGAGTTCGGCCGGAAGCTTTTATCTCGTCCCTCTTTGGAACAGGCTATTCCTATCATCTCTTCTTATGCCAAAGAGCTGCTCGAAGCCGACAGATGTTCCGTCTTTATCTATGACCGAAACAGGGACCGCCTGTGGACTGTTCTCGCAGACGGGGTCAGGGCTATTGAGATCGCTTCGGACGAGGGTATCGCCGGGGCCTCCTTTCAAGAAGCAAAAGCAATTATCGTGGATACCCCCTATTCGGACCAGCGCTTCTCTTCAAAAATCGATCATGAAACCGGTTACCTCACAAGAAATATCATCGCTATTCCTATCATGGACGCTTTTAATAAACCCATCGGTGTTTTGCAGCTGCTCAATAAGAGCGGGGGCGACTTTGATCAAGAGGACAAACGTCTTCTGACTTTTTTCAACCACTATATCAGCGGTTACGTCGAGCTTGCAAACCACTTTAACGAAGAAGAGACTTAAGGCATGCAGAGTCTCAAGATCGTTTTGGCCCTGCTGGGAAACTCCTTTAAAGACCTTCTTCCCATCGTCCTGGTCATCTCTTTCTTTCAGCTCTTCATCCTTCAACAGCTTCCGCAAAACCCTGTCTCAATACTCACAGGACTTATCATTGTCGCTTTCGGCCTGGCCATTTTCATCCAAGGTTTGGAGATCGGAATTTTTCCTATCGGCGAAAATCTGGCTCATGAGTTTGCCGCAAAGGGTTCCGTTATCTGGCTGTTGATATTTGCCTTTGCCATAGGCTTCTCGACGACGGTTGCCGAGCCTGCTCTTATCGCCATCGCCAAAAAAGCCCAGATCATCTCTGCCGGCCGGATCGATGCCGACACCTTGCGTCTCACGGTTGCCCTCTCCGTCGGTTGTGCCATCGTCTTGGGCTCGTGGCGCATCATTACAGGCCATGCCATCCACCTCTATATCATTACCGGATATGTAATCGTCGTCCTCTTTACTTTTTTTGTGCCCGTTGAGATAGTCGGTCTCGCCTATGACTCGGGCGGAGTGACTACCTCGACCGTGACCGTCCCCCTGGTCGCCGCTCTGGGTGTCGGCCTTGCTTCGAGTATACGCGGAAGAAATCCCATTATAGACGGGTTCGGCCTGATCGCCTTTGCTTCCTTGACACCGATGATATTTGTTCAGGCCTACGGCCTTATCGTCTATAACATCGACCTTGAACCCGTGACCCTTTCCGGTGAAATCAAAGCGGCATCCGAGCTTATTATTGACAGATTCTCCGTATGGAACCTCTTCTACGAGCTTATCAGTGTCCTTAAGGATGTCTTCCCCATCCTCTTCGTCATCTTCTTCTTTCAGTATCTTATCATCAAGAAAAGCTTAAGGCAGTTGCCCAGGATCGCCGTGGGTATCCTCTTTGTCACCCTGGGCCTGTATCTCTTCATCATCGGTCTGGAGATGGGGCTCTTTCCCATGGGGGAGACGATGGCTCTGCAGCTTACGGCCCAAGAAAACCTTTTTTACATCTATCTCTTTGGCTTCCTGATAGGGTTTTCAACGACCATGGCTGAGCCGGCTCTGCTCGCCGTAGCGATGAAGGTAGAGGACATCTCGCAAAAACGCATCCGCCAAACTATATTGCGCCTGGCGGTCGCCTTCGGGGTCGCTATCGGTATTGCTCTGGGAGCCTATCGTATCGTCGAAGGCGATCCCATCCATTACTATATCATCGGGGGCTATATTATCGTCATCATCCTGACTTTCATGGCTCCAAAATACATCATCCCTATCGCCTATGATTCGGGCGGCGTTACGACCTCAACGGTAACGGTGCCCCTGGTCGCTGCCTTGGGACTCGGACTTGCTACACAGATCGAAGGACGAAGCCCATTGATTGACGGTTTCGGACTCATCGCCTTTGCCTCGCTCTTCCCTATGATCACGGTCATGGGATACGGGGTCATTAGCCAGCATCTGGCTGCAAAAGACATCAGAAGCAGAAATGAGAAACAACAAGAAGGAGAAAAAAGATGAAGTTCTCTACAGTCGTTGCTATCGTAGCAGAAGAGCATGAGGACACGGCCATTGATATCGCGAAAGCCAACGGTGCCGGCGGGGTGACCGTACTTAAAGGACGCGGTCTCGGTCTGGGTGACAAAAGCACCTTTTTTGGTCTCACCTATGAGCGTTCCGATTCTGTGCTCATCTTTGTCATGGAAAAACGCAGTGCATTAAGGGTGATCAAGGCGATCACCCAGGAACTTGAACTCGGCAGATCGGGCAACGGACTCGTCTTCTCCCTGCCGATAGAGCATCTTTCAGGCATCCCTGAGAAACAGCTGCGCAAGTTCCAAGAAAACATAAAGTCATTTTAAAAGGAGTCCCTATGAAACTGGTTACAGTAAAAGAGATTATGATACCCGCTGAAAAAATCGCTACGATCTCCTCCCTGGAAACGGTCCGAAACTGTCTACGGGTCATGCAGGAAAAAAAAGTCAAATCGCTCATCGTGACAAAGGACAATCCTCATGATGCCTTTGGAATTGTCACCTACACAAACATCCTCAAGGCGATCTTTTCTCGAGACGGGGACATGGACCTTTTGAATGTTTATGATATCGCCACCAAGCCCATCGTGCAGGTCTCTTCCGATCTCAATATAAAGTATGCCGCCCAGATGATGATAAACAACAGAGTTAAGCGTCTGCTCGTCACAGACAGCGGAGAACTTCTCGGGCTTCTCTCCATGAACGATATCGTTGAGGCCTTGATGCAGTTTGCCCAAGAGTAACAGAGTTACGATATAATTCAAAACCGATCAAAAGCAAAGGACCTGTATGGCCGCTAAAGTAGACTCATATAAAAAAATAGCCGAATTTGGAAAACAACTTCTTTCAGACACCTCTTTAGACAACGCCCTCCTGCTTATTGCCGATCAGGCCAAAGACCTTGTTAATGCCGACCGCTGTTCTATCTTCATGTACGACAAGGAAGCCGATATGCTTTGGACAAAACTTTCTGACGGTATCGGAAGGATCGCCATCAGCACGACCTCCGGTATCGCCGGAGACACTTTCACCGAGGGTGAGCCCCGAGTCGTCAATAACCCCTATGAGGATGAACGTTTCCTCGCCGGTATCGACAAAAAAAGCGGTTACGAGACGAAGAATATGATCACGGTACCGATCTTTGACTCTCAAAGGAGCGTTATCGGGCTTTTTCAGCTGCTTAACAAAGACGAGGGAGATTTTCTTGATGATGATCTGAAGGTCCTTACCTTCTTCGCCAACTACATCTCCGGTACCCTGGAACTCTCTTTTCTGATGAAGGACGAATAGCCCCTCCATTTTTCCTGCCCAAGAAATTGAGTTATGTTGAAATCACATTTACTTTTTATCTAAACTTTCCGGCGTTTCATCTCTATTCGAGCGGACGAAGAAACCGTCTTTTTATAAAAACTCTTTTTCATACCAGCGCGAGAAGAGGTAGAGCCCCCAGAGGTGCTGTTTGAAACGCCCCTGTTTTGCCCTCTCTATGTAAGCGTCCAGTACCTCATCATAAAAGAGTCCTGTTTGTGCATTGACACTTTTGATACGCTCCAGCTCCCCCGCTTCTATGAGCCACTCCAGATAGGGGGAAGAGAAGCCCTTTTTCTTCCTGTTGATGATACTCTGCGGAAGATAGGGCTTTGCGACTTTTTTAAGCAGCTCTTTCGTAACACCGGACCGGTACCTCAGGCTCGGGTCGATAGAGAAGACCTTTTCGACAAGCCCGTGATCCAAAAAAGGGGTCCTTCCCTCAATACCGTGTGCCATCGAGACCCGGTCGAGTTTGGTCAGAAAGTGTTCAGCCTGAAACTGCTTCAGGTCGACGTAGGAGTACCATTGGCTCTCGTCTTTGTTTCCGTACCGCTCATACCGGTCTCGGTACTTCTGAAGATACTTCATCGAAAAACCGTCTTTGACGTTTTCGCGCATCAGAATGTTTTTCTGCATGTCCGTAAACTTTTCTCCGCTCGTCCTGAAGAGGACTTCGGAATCAAAAATGCGTTTATACCACTCCCACTCTCTGTTCATCGAGAAGTTGGAACGGAAGTACTTTTTGAGCCAGTTTTTATGGTGCAGCTCCCCTGCTTTTTCAATATCGAGATACTCAAAATACTGCCTGTACCCCAAAAAAAGCTCATCCGCTCCCTCTCCCGATAGAACGACCTTTATCCCCTCTTCTTTGATACGTCTGAAAAGCATATAGAGGGGAACGGCCGCGGGGTCGTGTATAGGCTCGTCCAGGGCATGTATAACCGAGTCCAAGTGCTCAAAGAAATCCTCTTTCGAGAGTTCGATATCGATGTTCTCCACGCCGATATGTTCCGCTACCTCTTTGGCATAAACGCGTTCATCATACTGCCTGTAACCCTCGTACCCCAAGGAGAAGGTCTTGAGCCGCGTTCCCGTGCTAACCGTCATGGCTGCGATCAGGGAAGAGTCGACTCCGCCCGAGAGCAAAGAAGCAACCTCGACATCTCCCATCAGACGTTTCTCTATGCTCTCCTGCAGGCCTCTCTCAATCGTCCGAAGCGCCTCCTCTTCCGACTCTATGGCAAGGGGGGCCGGCAGCAGGTCGTAATAGGCCTTGATTTCCAGTCTGCCCTTCTCGTAGAGGGCAAAATGGCCCGATTCCAGCTTCTCTATGTCTTTGTAGAAGGTATACGGGGGCGTGGGGGCCAAAAAGCTCAGGTAGGCATGCAGGGCATCCTTGTTCATATGTTTGCTTTTCAGGTAGGGCAAGATCCCCTTGATCTCCGAGGCGAAGACGAAGAACTTGTCGCCCCTCATATAATACAGAGGTTTTTTACCCAGCCTGTCCCGAAAGAGATAGAGCTTCCCCCGGTCGTAAAGGGCAATGGCGAACATCCCTTCGAGGCGATCGACAAAGGCCACGCCCCACTTCTGGTAAGCCGCCAAGACGACTTCCGTGTCGCTTTGCGTTTGAAAGGGGACCTCCAGAAGCTTCCTGAGCTCTTTAAAGTTGTATATCTCTCCGTTGAAACTCAGTATCACGCTGTCTTTTACCATGGGCTGGGAAGCTCCAGAACTCAGGTCGACGATACTCAGCCTGTTGTGTGCGATGAAAAGCCCCTTTTCTTCGATGATCCCGCAATAATCCGGTCCGCGATGAGAGAGAAGAGAGAGAGATTTTCGGGCCAGATCCCCGTCATATTCACCTATGACTCCAAAAATTGCACACATTATACTTTCTCCAGATAGACCGTGAAATCACGTTTCAGATAGCCTTTTTTCACTGTGACCCTGGCACCCAGCTCATCGAACAGCCCCTGCAGCTCTTTCGGATAAAAATGGTTATAGACCAGGGAGTCGTCTGCTCCCATCAGCAGGTTGAAGACAAATCCCTTTGTGCAGGCCTCGTAACAGTTGCGTATAAAAAGATAGGTCTCAAAGCGGCTTAATATATTCATCGCTCCGCTGCAGATATAGTAGTCAGCCCGGGGCAGAAGCTCTCTGCAGACATCGCGTTCGAGTATCTCGCAGCCCGTCTTCTCTTTTGCTATCTCGACCATGCTCGGGCTCAGGTCCACTCCCCTGTAATCGCTGAACGAAACCTCTCTCATTTTCAGATAGGCATACAGATCGCCGAACCCGCACCCCGCATCCACGATAGAGAAATCCTCATCCTCTATGCAGGAGAGAAGCACTTCAAAGCGCTTCTGCTGAGAATATGAGGAGTTCCAGTGGACCCCTTTGGAAGAGTCCCCATGTTTTTCGATTGCTGCCGTGTAAAACTTTTCATTATCGATTCGAGACATAAGCGAATTATACCCTTCGCAGGCTATGAATTTTCATAATATCTGGTATCTTCTGAATTTCTATGATAGAATTCAAGCAATATGAATATGGGGCAAACATGATAAATGTCACAACTCCACAAAAAGATGTGGTTCTCTCTTTTTTTAAAAATGACATAAAGCTGGTCAAAAAATATTTTATGATGATCTCCTTTGACTTTGACGAGAGCTTCAAATACTCCGTCTTCAAAGAGTTTATCTTTGCAGCAGCGGGCATGATGAAAGACCTCGACCGTGCTATTTACAATGCCGAACTTCTAAGCTCCTTCAAGATCATTCAGGACCTGGATAGAGCCTACACCGAGTTTTCTGCGAAAAGCAGGCATGCTATGCAGGTATATCACAAAGAGTTCTTACATGCCCAAGAGGAGTATCTCACCCAGCTGAAAAGATATGAGGACCTCAAAGCGGAACTGCAGCTGCTCATCTCCAAGGAAGAGGCCTTGAAGAAACGGCTTATGGTAGAAAACCTAAAGATCCAGAAACTCAAAGAGGAGGGAAAACTGAAGAGCCTCTCCAAAGAGAAGAGTGATGCCATAAAACTACTGCGCCGAGAACATGTCGACACCGTTCATTTCTTAGGGCAACGCCGAAATGAACTCGATGACGTCCAGGCCCTGCTTAATAATTTTGAACATGAACAGAAAGCTGTTTTCATGGATTTTTATACATCGGTCAAAGAGAAGCTCGATTATCAATACAGCCAGTCATTGAGTTATTTTGGGTACGAGTTTAACGAAAAACTGTTTATTGATTCGGAAAAATCCGACTCCGTCCAAAAGTTTAAAAAAGAGGCTAATATAGCCGGTGACATAAACTTGTGCAAGTATGTCGAGTATTATCTTAAGAATGTCAACCCGGATGCCATCGCAGACAAAGACAAAAAAGAAAAGCTCAATGACTGTCTCTTATACACATCTGACGCTGCCGTCGAAAGTGTCGGTGTAGATCTCGGTGGTCGC
>CAXGZT010000018.1:0-22142 GCA_964014335.1 uncultured Campylobacterales bacterium
ATACTGATATCCCCACTCTCGCTCCTTTTGTTCTTATCCAGCATATTAAGGGTCATGCCGTCGTAGAGTCCCTGAATACCGAGCATCATGCTCATACTGACGGCGATCATGATGATAACAAGCATCGTACGGGCCAGTCTTAAAAAAGAGTTTTTCCAGGCCATCTTCAGTATGAGTCTAAACATGTCTTGTCGCCTCTATCGGCCGAAAGGAGTTTATGTAAAAATAGGGATAGATGATGCTTAAAAAATTCAGCATATAGATGACTGAAATATTCCATGCAATGGTCAACAGGTCAAAATCAAAGGGTATCTCATCCGAAACGATCCCGTAATCTCTGTACATCTCGGCTATCCCTTCGATCACGATAGGATTAATCGTGTAGTAGTAGCAGATAGCTCCGGCTATGGGTGCAGCCAGAAGGATGGCTAGAGTGGCTATGATAAATATCTCATAAAAAAGAAGCTCGAAAATATTGCTTTTTGACAGACCTATGCATCGTAGCACGCCGAACTCTTTTATACGCGAACTCACGTTGATAAAACCGTAAATCATGATGACAAAAAAGATGACGACGAAAAAGAGGAAAAGAGATATGATATTAAAAATCGTATCGACTTCCAAAGCCTCGAGCATAGTCTTTATCAATGTCTTCCAGGTAAGGCTTTCCAGGTTCTCATCATCCAGAACTTCCAGAATCTTTTCGTTTATCTCGTCCGCATCCTCCACATCCTTTATCTTTACCGTTATATAGGAAGCTTTGTTCTCTGCATACATCAATCCGTCAAAATAGCTCCTGCTGATAAACGAAGCACTGGAATCAAACTCGAAAGAACCTGTTTTGAATGTTCCGCAGAGCTTAAAAATATCGGCCGCAAAGGAGTCATCGCTTGCGCTTCCCACAAAGGCTACTTCACCGCCTGTCTTTAGTTTTAGTTTTTTGGCCAGCTCTGTACCCATATAGAGACAGTTCCCTGAGTCCTCGTCCAAAAACTCTCCTTCTCTGAGGGCTTGGCTGATGGAGCTTAAGCGTCTCTCTTTGCCCGGTTCTACTCCGGCGATCATCGAAGCTGCAGACTGCTCCTTGCTCGAGAGCAGGCCATAGGTCTCATACCTTGCGCTGAAAACCTCTATCCCTTCGATGTCTGAAAGCTTGTCGCTAATGCTTTTCACATCCTGTATAAGATACTCGTTTCCGCCTATATCGCGGTAGCCCTTATGGTAGATCCCGATGGCCCCTGTATAAATCTTGATGGCATTTTCGAGCATGGAGCGGTGCGAACCGTTATGCATCGAGACCGCAACGACAAAAAGCATTGTCGATACAAAGGTCAAGATACCCGTCGCAATCGAACGGCCTTTATAAAAAAGAATGTTTTTCAGGGCCAGCTTAAACATTATCTTGAAAACCTTTTCAGAGCACTTTTTCTGAAGTACTGATCGGAGATACTGATATCGTATCTGACCTCTTCAAGGAAGATCTCCGTATAACTATCTTTTTTATCAAGTGGCTGGACTTTCCAGTAGGTAGGGAGGTGGTACTCTCCAAACTGTTTGACCTTCTCATACAAAAAGATTCTGACCTTCTCTCCCTCTTCATCATAAAAGATATCTTTTCGGGAAGTATAGGTCGAGGTGTCTATGAGAGATATTATCTTTCCCCATACGACGGGAGCATCCTCCTTCGGTATAAGCTCTATCGTGACAAGCTTGCCTTCACGTTTGATGATACGGGGATCATAATCCTCTACAACGGAGCTCTGTTTGACCATATCGTCATTGGTAATCTTGCTGCCCATCCAGTTTTGAAGCATCATCGAAGGAGGGATCTTTATTGTTCTCTCTATCTTGGGCACATACTGCCACATCTGATTGTCCAGACTTAAAAAGGTGATGCCCTTGTCTTTGGGGGGGTACAAGATCTTGACAAAGCTTTTTTTGCTCCCCTGTGCCCAGTTCTCCATTCGCATGCTTCTTTCATGCCTTGAAGAGACGACTCTCATGCTTATTTTCAGGTAGATGTTTTTTCCGCGTATATTATTGTCTAGCTTCTGCATGATCTCATTTGCCTCATCAGCCGTGAGAAATCCTGCAAGCATGAGGATCAAGATCAAGATCCTTTTCATCTGCACTCCTCTTAAGGGATGACTCCATTGTACTCTCTATACTCTTTAGTAAAAATAATTATTTCTCGCAGAGTGATGTTTTGCCTCTTCTTCCCTGTCAGAACCTATTTTTATTTGTATCAACTTCCTGAGTAAGCAATTTTGTTAAAACCTGTTTATTTAAGATTGATTATATTCAACCACTACTATAATAGTTGGCATAAGATTATAATTGAAAGGATTTATGATGGATTTTGAAAAACTTGCACCATGGAACTGGTTCAAAAAAGAGGAAGAGGAGAGCGGGAAGATGGTGCCGGTGCACCATGAGGCGCATAGACCGGAATTTCCCCTTCCTCTTCATGATCTGCACAGGGAGTTTGACCGTCTTTTTGACTCGCTGAAAAAAGGTTTCACAACGGGATGGCCGAGCAGTGAACTCTTCAAGAAGGACTGGCTTAAACCCTCTTTGGATATCTCTTCGGACGAGAAAGACTACTGTGTCAAGATAGAGCTTCCCGGTATCGATGCAAGCGATATCAGCATTGAATTCACGAATAACACCCTGAAGGTGAAAGGGGAAAAACGGCAGGAGAAAGAGGAAACAGGAAAGGACTTCTACCGGGTTGAACGTGCCTACGGCTCCTTTCAGCGTATTCTTGACCTGCCTGAAGACTCCGATGCGGATAAGATCACATCAGCCTACAAAGACGGGGTCTTGAGCATCACAATACCCAGAAAGATGCTGCCGAAAGAGGATACAAAAAAAATAGAGATCAAGACCGAGTCATAAGAGTAGAGATCAAAGATTGAATATTTCATACTAAAAAATAAGAGGAGTAATAATAATGAAAAAAATTTTGATACTGTGTATGGTCTTCGCATCATTTCTATATGCGGGACTTTTTGACAAAGATGTGAACTTCAAACATGCGGATTCGAACATAGAGCGTAAGCATCCGACACAAAAAGAGCATCTGCTCTCCTATAATAATGTCCTTGAAAACATCCAGACCTCGGTGGTAAACATTTCGACCGAGAAAAGCGTAAAGACGAGAGGAGGGTTTGCCAATCCTTTTTTCGATGACCCTGTCTTCAGGGAATTCTTCAAGGGATTCGGCGATCCTGGTCTGAATATACCCAGAGAGCGCATACAGCGCTCCCTGGGTTCGGGGGTCATCATCTCCGAAGACGGCTATATCGTGACGAATAATCATGTGGTCGAAGGAGCCGACAAGATCATCGTATCGGTTGTGGGAAAGAAGAAGGAGTACGATGCCGAATTGATCGGTACCGACTCCAAAAGCGATCTGGCCATCATCAAGATCGATGTAAAGGGTCTCAATGCGATCAGCTTTTATGACTCGGACAAGGTGAAGATCGGGGATGTCGTTTTTGCATTAGGAAACCCCTTTGGCATAGGGCAGACGATCACGCAGGGGATCGTCTCTGCAACGGGACGCTCGTCGGTCGGTATAGTCGAGTATGAAAATTTTATTCAGACGGATGCATCGATCAATCCCGGCAACTCCGGCGGTGCACTGGTAAACTCCGCGGGTTATCTTATCGGTATCAACAGTGCAATTGTCAGCAGGAGTGGGGGAAATGTCGGTATCGGCTTTGCGATACCCTCGAATATGGTTGAAAATATCGGCAAGGCGATCATCGATAAGGGTGAGTTTACCCGCGCCTATCTGGGCGTCAGTATCTCCGATATCAGTGATGAACTGAGCAGTTTCTACGGCAAAAAGTTCGGGGCGCTTGTCACCAGCGTCGAAAAAGGTACGCCAGCTGAGAAGATGGATCTGAAGCGGGGTGATCTTATCACCTCCGTTAACGGCAAAGAGATAGAGTCTTCCCGTGCCCTTAAAAACCTTATCGGTACGATGACACCCGGTATGAAGGTGAAGATCAAGTTCTTGCGTAACAAGAAAGTGTATGAGAAGAGCGTCAAACTGGGAGGTCCGACAGACAAGGGCACGCAGAGTGCCTACGGGTATACATACGAGGGGATGCAGGTCGAACCTGTTACTGCCCGGATAAGAAACATGACGGGGATACCGGATAGGGTCCATGGAGTCTATGTAGGGAAAGTAAAACAAAATAGCAGGGCGGAAAAGGTCGGAATAGTCAAGGGCGATATCGTCATACAGGTTGAAGAGGAAGAGATCACTGGCATGGATTCGTTCAGAAAGGCCATAAGGGGCTTCGGAAAAAAACGCATCTATATCTACCGTCGCGGTATGGTCCTTGTGGTCGCACTTTAGCCGGCGGAAGGCAAGAGGAGAGCTAGGCTTGTCTTAGATAGATTTAATTTTAAAAGAAGGATATATCATGGCAATTATAGGTATAGATCTTGGGACCTCAAACTCAGCTGCGGCAGTACTTCGCGGCGGGAAGCCGGTTATTATTCCCAGTACGGAGGGTATCAGTCTCAGCGGAAAGGCTTTTCCTAGTTATGTCGCTATCACTTCTGACGGGAACAAGCTAGTGGGCGAGCCCGCCCGCAGACAGGCTGTAGAGAATCCCGAAGGCACCGCAAAGGCCTTTAAACGACAAATGGGCAAGCGCGAGAAGGTCCGCCTGAGAGACAAGGAGTTTACACCCGAGCAGTTGTCCGCCTTTCTTCTTCAAAAGATAAAAAACGATGCCGAGGCATATCTGGGCGAAGCGGTTGAAAAGGCCGTCGTGACCGTTCCGGCATATTTTGACGACAACCAGCGAAGCGCTACAAAAGATGCCTGCAAGATCGCGGGTCTTGAGGTCGTCCGCCTTGTTAACGAGCCTACTGCCGCAGCACTTGCCTACGGTCTTGACAGAAGCGGTGAGGATATCAAGATAGCCGTCATCGATTTCGGAGGCGGGACGCTCGACGTGACGATCATGGAGTTTGGAAAAGGGGTGTTTGAAGTCAAATCCACAAGCGGCGACACTCGGCTCGGCGGAACGGACATGAACGAAAGTATCTTTAAACATCTGGCCGAAAAGTTCAAGACAGAATCAGGAATAGATATTACGGGAGATAAAAAAGCATCGGCAAGATTGATAGAAGCTTCCGAGATAGCAAAGATAGAACTGACCACGAGTACGACAACACATGTCAGTCTTCCCTATATCTCAGCAGACAAACATCTTGATATCGACCTGACCCGTACGGATCTCGAACGTCTCGTCTATCCCGTAGTGGAACGCTGTAAGGGACCGATAGAACAGGCCTTGCATGATGCGGGTACAACAGAGGTGGACCGTATCGTCTTTGTCGGGGGCCCTACGAGGATGCCCGTTGTTCGTGAATATTTCGAGAAACTTCTGGGAAAAAAAGCCGAAGGCGGGGTTGATCCCATGGAGTGTGTTGCCAGCGGTGCGGCTATACAGGCAGGGGTCCTTTCGGGAGAGGTCGGAGACATCGTTCTTGTGGACGTGACGCCTCTGAGTCTTGGGGTTGAGACCCTCGGGGGTGTCGTATCTCCGCTGATAAGCCGGAACTCCCCCGTCCCGGTAAAACATACGGAAACCTTTACGACTGCAGCCGATATGCAGACCAGTGTTACCGTTCATGTCGTACAGGGAGAGCGGCCTATGGCTGCCGACAACACCTCTCTCGGGCAGTTTAATCTTGACGGGCTGGTACCGGCTCCCCGCGGTATCCCGAAAATCGACGTTACCTTCGATATTGATGCAAGCGGAATACTCAACGTTACGGCCAAGGATGTGGCTACGGAGAAAAGCCAGTCTATCAAGATCACCGCCTCGACAAGGCTCTCCAATGAAGAGAAGGAGAAGATGGTCAAAGAGGCTGAACAGTATGCTGAAGAGGACAAAAAAAGAAAAGAGGAGGCGGACAGTCTCAATACGGCCGATGCAGTCTGCTATGAAGCCGAAAAACTGCTGGCGGATTACGGGGATAAGCTTGAGTCCGGTCTGAAAGAGAGGATAGAGGCAAAGCTCAAAGAGGCAAAAGAAGCCGTTCAGAGCAGTGACATCGCCTTAGCAAAGGAGCGTTCGGAAGCTCTGAAAGAACTTATGAAAGAGGCGGGCAGTGCGATCTATGCGCAGACACAGGGGACGGATGCCCAGGCAAGTACCCAGCAGGGCACGGAACAAAAGGGCGCAGATACACCGTATGAACGCGTGGTGGATGCGGACTTTCACGAATCCACATAAGGGGTAAGAGATCGAAACAGCAAAGAAGCGGGATTATTACGCGGTGCTGGGCGTCGGAAAAGAGGCTGATCAGAAAGAGATCAAAGATACCTTCCGAAAACTGGCTCTGAAGTATCATCCCGACAGGAATAAAGAACCTGAAGCCGAAGAGAAGTTCAAAGAGATAGCCGAGGCCTATGCCGTGCTCTCCGACCCGAATAAACGCAAAGAGTATGACAACAGAGGGTTTGACGCTGTTTCCGGGTTTTCACAGGAGGACCTTTTTGGCGGCATCAACTTTGATGAGATATTCAGAGGCGGTAGCGGCGGTTTCGGTTTTGACCTTGGCGGTTTCGGAGGGGGTATTTTTGACGGTTTTTTTAGAAGGGGAGAGCGTGGGGCTTCACGCGGTGAAGATATCAGAGTCGAAGTCGTCGTGCCGCTGCATAAGATCATCACCGGGGGAGAGGAAGAGGTCCGTATAAGCCACCCCAGAGTCTGCCCCTCCTGCGGGGGAACCGGTGCGGCTTCGGGGAGTGAACCGCGTATCTGCAAGACCTGCAACGGAACAGGAAATCTTATCAATACGAGACAAGAGGGGAATGTCTCTTATCAGGAAATAAGACCCTGTCCGGAGTGCGGAGGAAGAGGAAAGTTCATTGATCATCCCTGCCCCAAATGCGGCGGAACAGGGATGATAGACGAACCGGAAACACTGAGCGTGAAGATACCCGTCGGTGCAGAAGAGGGGATGGTGTTGAGAATCCCCTTTCACGGCAGACCGAGTCCCGTACCCGAAGGCAAAGCAGGCGATCTTTTGGTGATAGTACGCACAAAATATGATGCGCGTTTTAAACGGGCCGGTGCAGATCTTTGGCAATCTAGGGATATTAATCTGGTCGATGCCGTACTGGGCGCAGAGATAGAGGTCCCGACACTCGAAACTCCGGTAAGGGTAACGGTTCCCCAGGGGACTCAGCCAAACGCAGTCTTGCGTATAAGCGAAAAGGGGCTGCCCCATTTTGGAGAGATGAAAAGGGGTGACCTCTACCTCCGTCTGAATGTGCATATACCCGAAAGCCTCAGCGAAGAGGAGAGAGGGCTTTACGCACGATTGCGAACTCTCAGAAAGTAGGGGTAGAGAAGGGTGTCAGTCTGTGAAATCACTCCTTCTCCGGTTTCTTCTCCGTCTCTTTGTTCTCTTTTTTTGAGTGCTGAAACCTCTTGGCTATCTCGCTAAGTTCATGTAGGCGTGCGACAACTTTGCCGTTGACGGAAGAGGCGGGAAAATTGCCTTCATCATCGGCTTCTCCGGCTTCCGTCCCGGTCAGGATCGATATCCCCTCATCTATCGTCTTTGCGGCATAGATGGCAAAACTCCCCTTCTCGACGGCTTGAAGCAGCTCCTGTTTGAGCATAAGATGTTTGACATTGGATTCGGGAATGATGACACCGTAGAAAGATTCCGGGTCTTTTCGCATGCATACATCAAAAAAGCCTTCGATCTTTTCATTCACACCGCCGATGGGCTGAATCTCGCCAAACTGATTGACCGAGCCTGTTACGGAGATATTCTGTTTGATCGGCAGTCCTGAAAGCGATGAGAGGATGGCATAGAGTTCGGTCGATGATGCGCTGTCGCCTTCGACCATACCGTAGGATTGCTCAAATACAAGCGAAGCGGAGAGGCTCAGGGGCAGGTTCGGGGCATATTTTGACCCGAGATAGGAACTCAGTATCATGACTCCCTTGGAGTGAATCGGGCCGCCAAGCTCGACCTTACGCTGTATATCGATGATTTCGCCTTTTCCGATACGGGTCCTGGCGGTAATACGTGAAGGGAGACCGAACTGGTAGCCTCCCATAGCGATATAGGTCAATGCATTGATCTGGCCCACGGCGCTTCCGCTGAGGTTGATCATGATAGTTCCCTCATCGATCTGCTCATAGAGCCTCATCTGAATACGGTTAAGGCGCTCTTTACGGGTGTCAAGCACTTTTTCTATATCTTCTTTTCCTATGAGAGAGCGGTCGCTTTTTTTTGACCAGTAGTCTGCCTCTTTCAAAAGATCTGAAAGCGTACGGAGATGGGTGGAGAACTTTAAGGCATGCGAGACTTCGCGAGAACTCTGCTCTATGACTCTTGCGACAGCCTCAGGGCTGAGAGGGAGCAGGTCATAGCGCTTGGCTACGGTCCCGATCATCTGGGCGTAGAGCTGATGGTTCTCATCGCTGCGCGGTATCTCATCCTCAAAGTCAGCATTGACCTTGAAAAGCTCTTTGAAGTCGGGGTCATACTGGTGCAGAAGGTAATAAAAAATGCGTTCTCCGATCAGCACGACCTTGACATTGATGGGGATAGGTTCGGGTTCGAGGGTGGTAGTGCTGATAAGAGAGTACTGCTGCGCCAGGGATTCTATTCGTATCTCTTTCGAGCGTAGGGCCCTCTTGAGCTCTTCATAGGCGAAGGGCTGCATCAGCAGTTTTCTGGCATCAAGCACAAGGTATCCTCCGTTCGCCTTGTGAAGTGCACCGGCTTTGATCATACTGAAATCGGTGACGAGGGTCCCCACCTGGGAGATGTGCTCGATCCTGCCTATAAGGTTCTGATGGGTAGGATTGTCTTCAAAGATGACGGGTGCGGTGTGACCGTTATCGTGAGAGATGAAAAGGTTGACCTTGTAGCGGGTGAAAGAGGGGGTGTAATACTCCTGCATAAAGGGCGGTATACCCACCATATCCTCTGTCTTGGTCAAAAAGTCCTGCACATGGTGAATGACATCATCCTCAAGGGCATCGAGGTAATTAATGATCTTCTCGGAGTCGGAGTATTTCCGGCGGACTTCATCGATGAGCGACTGCACAGACTCCTTAGTGGTTTTGCGGTCGAGTGCCTTGAGCTCTTTCTGCAGCGATTTATTGAGTTCATTGACCTTATGCAAGCCCTCTTTGACGATAAGCTCAAATTCTTCCAGCTGTTTTGTTATCTTCTCTTTCTCTTCACCGGTTATCGCCTTGAACTCCTCGGCCGAAAGGACCTTTCCGTCAACGACGGGTGCGAAGGTGACCCGGCTCTTGGAAGAGGCATTCATGGATATATCATGTTTTTTCGCCTCTTCGTTCAGCTTATTGAAGATATCGGCTTGCAGGTCAACGTACTTCTGATTGATCTCCTCTCTCTCGCTTCGGTAGCTGTTCCCCTCAAATACGGTCGGAAGTATCGCTTTTAAGAGCTCCACGAGTTCGTCAATATCATCCTTGAAGGCAGAGGCCTGCCCAAAGGGAAGTTCTATGGCTATGGGTTTTCTCGGATCTTTGAAATTATTGACATAAGCCCAGTCTTTTGGAGATGCCTCGTCCTCTGCTTTCTCCTGCAAGAAATTCATAATAGCCGAGTGTTTCCCGCTTCCCGAAGGTCCCATTGCGAAAAGATTGTAACCGTTTTGCTGGATATTGGCCGCAAAATCGACTGCATCGAGGGCATTTTTCTGGCCGATAGGCTGCTCAAGTGCATCAAGTTCTTCCGTGGTCGTGAATGAAAAAAGCGCGGCATCACAGGTATGATAGAGCTGTGAGAGGTTTAGAGGCTTAGGCATATTATTCCTTTTTATCAGTAATAATGCATTACAAGCTTTTTATACTTACTCATAGTAAATCAACTAAGCTTATCTCTTAATTAAAATAAATGGGGCAAGATTTTTTATATACTTGGGCTATGGCTATCCAAATAGCTTCGTTTTAGGCAGCGGCGGGAAGAGTTTTGAAATAATAGTGCTATACTTGTTTTTATACGGAGAGATAACTGAGAAATTTTCGAGACCGGGAGAGATAAAATGGACAACAGAATCGATGAGATAGTATTGCAGATCAAAGCCCTTGAGGATGAGCTGCTGGAGGAGCTCAAAGACAAAGAGAAAGAGTTTTTTTATAAGATCGAAAACCAAAGGGCCAGATTTGAAGAGGGCGTCATCAAGGAGGGGAAGTCGAAAATAACCAGTTCTGTAAAATACTTGTCCTCTTTTCCCGTTTTAGCGCTCTTTACGATACCCTTTATATGGGCCATGATGATACCGACCTTTATAGTAGATGTTTTTGCAACGATTTACCAAAGCATCTGTTTCCCGATATACAAGATCCCAAAGGTGAAAAGAAGTGATTATCTCATAATGGACAGGTATGATCTTTTTTATCTGGACAGAGTCGAAAAGATCAATTGCTGGTATTGCGAGTATTTTAACGGGGTTATCTCCTATGTAAGAGAGATCGCCGCGAGAACCGAGCAGTTTTGGTGTCCGATAAAGCATTCGCAATCGGTAAAAGACAGACATTCAAGGTATGAGACCTTTTTTGATTTCGGGGATTACATAAAGTACAGGGAAGAGTTGGAGGCAAGACGGTCAAGTTTTCAGGACGTGACAGAGAAAAAAGCATAGCCGAATGTCTCTAAAGCAGGGGGTTGATCCTCTCATCGCATACCGGGATCAGTAGGCTTTGTCGTTAACACACACGAGGGCGAGTTTGCCTATCATATTGATGCCGATCTTCCAGGTGTCAAAAAAGAGGATATCAAGATAAGCATCAAGGGGAACTCCATGACGATATCGGGTGAGCGCAGGCATAAAAAAGAGATCAAAGAAGAGGAGTACCACCGTGTGGAGAGCTCTTTTGGAAAGTTTGAACGGACTTTTACTCTTCCTGAAGGCGCCGATATAGAGAACATTACCGCATCCAACGAAGAGGGTGTATTGGAAGTTGTCATTCCAAAGTTAAAAAGTGAGACCGAAAAGGTCAAAAAAATCGATATCAAGTAGCCTGAGCAAACACTCTTTCGATAAGGGTGTTTCTCTACCTTATGTCTTGTTATCATAAGGCAGGAAGAGTGTAAAACAGGCTCCGTTTTCGATATTCTCCACTCTGATCTCTCCCCTGCAGTGTTCTTCTATGATCGTCTTGGACATATAAAGGCCCAGACCGGTACCGTCTTTTTTCAGTTTAGTACTGAAATAGGGCTCGAAGATCTGACTCATGAGCTCTTCGGGTACTCCTCCGGCATTGTCGTGAATACTTAGGCAGGCCATCTCGTCTTTCGTGTAGCCGGTGATACGGATGGTCGGTTCCCTGATCTGTTTTTCCACTAAGATGTCTTCCGCATTCTTCATGATGTTCAAGATGACCTGGTTTACTTCATTATTGTAGGTTCTGATCCTCTCCTCGTTGTCGAATGAGGTCTCTACCGCGATCCCCTTTATCTCAAGTGTCGGAGAGATGATGCGCAAGGAAGCCTCTGTCATCTCTTTTAGAGTCGTTACTTCGGTCTCTTTCTCCTCCTTGAAAAAGCCTCTGAAATCATCGATGGTAGAAGAGAGGTGGGTAGAGAGTTCGGTGATCTCATCCAGGCGTTTGAGAAAGAACTCTTTTCTATATTTATCCATCATCGCGTCAACGCAGAGGGTGCCCGATATAGCAGAGATCGAGGCAAGAGGCTGTCTCCACTGATGCGCGATCATGGAGATCATCTCTCCCATCTGCGCGAGGCGCGACTGCTGAAGTATATGGCTCGTCTGTGTCTCGATCCTTTCGTCAAGCTCCTCGGTGAGTTTTTGATAGAGAAGGTTTTTTTGTTTCAAAGACCTTTGAAGGTTCTGCTTGGACTCTTCGACTTTTTTTTGCTGGGAGATATCATCCCTGATGAGGACAATATCGCCTTGAGCAAGCTTGTAGACATAGTTCTCATGCCAGCTTTTTATATGGCCCTCTTCATACTTTACACAGGGTCTCTGAATCGGTATGCCGTTTCGGTTGACCTCTTTGAGTATATCCAGAAGACAGGGGTCGTTTCGGGATAAGAAAGGGTCTGTAAAACCCTGTCCAAGCAGATCTTCCTTATCTTCATCGATAAGGGCTTGTGCGCTTTGGTTCATATCTTTGTAGACAAAGCCCTTCGCGTTTTCATCTGCTTTCAAAACGACAATGGGACTTCTCATGTTGTCAAAAAGGCTTTTAAAACGGTTTTCACTTTCGATAAGCTTTCCGATGATGATCCCAAAGTTATTGTTCAGTATGATCGCGGTAAGAAGCAGGGCGATAAGGCTGATTAGAAGATGTATCGCCATGATCTTATATCTGTGCTGATAAGCTGTCGTGACATCTATAAAATATATGCGTTTGGCGATAAGCTCTCCCGGTTCATTCCTGATATCAAGTATATGTACGGCATAAACACTATCATTATCGTGCACCACCCCTTCCTCGATAGGAACCTTTTTGGCCTTGAGTCTGTTCACTATCCCTGCTGCCTCTTCATCTCCGGTGATAAAGGAGGCATCGTCCAAAGAGATCCTCAGGTCATGGGTGTTAAGGATGTGTTTTGCATTCGTGCCCAATATGGTTAGCGATTTGACCCGGGTCACGGATTCCAGGTAGATGTCAAGCTCTTTAAAGTAGATGCCGAGGTCGACGACAGAGATAAGTTCCTCACCCTCCGTAATGGGATACTCAATCCTGTAAAAAAGTCCGAACTTGCCGATCTCATATCCCGTTGAGATTTCTTTGTTTAGTATGGTTTTGCGCAGAAGAGGTCTCGAGTCCTAATTATTATCCCCGAATTTATCAGGCTTGTGAAGACGCAGAAAAGAGGTTCCGTCGTTAAGGTAGAAGTGGTAAACATTGACGGATTGGTTCGAATAGAGCTGAAGGCTCTCGTAAACAGGTTTCAGCCTTCGATAGAGCTTTTCTCTCTCTCCTTTTTTTATCAACTCTTTTAGCTCGGGCAGAGCCTGCAAAGTGCTTAGATGTGCAACGAACTTCTCTCTTGTGCGTGTTTCGGCCAGCCTATTTGTCTCGCGTAGAAGATCGTGGTTACTCTTTATGTAGAGTTCAAAGCCTCTCTTCTCATTCACGTAAACCTGCATGGCGATGATCAGCAGCATGAAAAACATGACAGAGAGAACAAAAACTATAGATTTATACTTGATGTGCCTGTCTGTCATGTTCCTCATATGGTCTTGTCTTCTATGAGCAGGTTCAGGGTCTCTATGAGCTGGGCGAGGGCAAGCGGTTTGGCCAAATAGTGTTTGACGGAATATGCCGAGACCTCTTCGTAGTAGTTGGGTTCGTTATGGGCAGAAAGTACAAGGATAGTTATGTTTTGATCCAGTTCTCTGATCTTGGAGATCATCTCTGTACCGCTCATCTTGGGCATGTTGATATCGGTCAGGATGAGGTCAAAGCTCTTTTCTTTGAATTTTTCAAGCCCCTCTACCCCGTTTTCGGCCACGGTAATATGTTCAAAAAAACGTGTCAGCATCTCCAGGGTATATCTTCGGGCGCTCTCATTGTCTTCGACATAAAGCAGTTCGAGCTTTTTGCTGCGCGATATCAGGTCGGGTAGGGGGAGGTTCATGATGTTTTGTCCTTTTGTTCCAAGGGAAGGGCTATAGTGAAGATAGCTCCCTTGCTGCCGTTTTTAAGTTTTAGTTCCCCTTGGCAATGCTCTTCGATGATTCTCTTGGACATATACAGTCCCAGACCTGTGCCGTCTTTTTTTGTTTTGGTAGTGAAGTAGGGCTCAAAGACCTTCTGCGCGATATCTTTGGGGATGCCCCCGGCATTGTCCTCTATACTCAAATAGCTATAGGTGTCGTCGTAGTAGCTTTTGAGGCATATTTCCGGAAGAGGGACCCCGTTTTCGCTCAGGGCGTCTTCTGCATTACTGATGATATTCAATATGACCTGTCTGACCTCGTTTTGATAGGTCTGTACCGTGATATCCTCCGAAAAGTCTTTGTGAATGGCAATATGCATATCCGTAAAGGTCGGTTCGATAATGGCAAGAGAGCTTTCTACCATGTGCTTCCACTCTACGGATGTCGTCTCTTTCTCTTCGTTGAAAAAGCCTCGGAAGTCGTCTATTGTAGAGGAGAGGTGAAGGGCAAGTTCGGAGATTGTATTAAGCCTGTCTTCAAAAAAATCCTTCTTGTATTCGTCCATCATCACATCTATGCCCAGGGTGCCCGATATGGCAGAGATCGAGGCAAGAGGCTGTCTCCACTGGTGTGCGATCATGGATATCATCTCTCCCATCTGTGCCAGTCGGGACTGGTGAAGCATATGTTGGGACTGTTCCTGGTTTTTTTTGATCTCGTACTCCACCTGTGCGCTTAGCTCATCATTGAAATCGGAGAGTTCGGCCTGCAATAACTTTCGGTTTGAGATGTCTCTCCAGATAGAGTGCATCCTGGGCTTTCCGCTTACGGTTATGGGCGTTAAGGATACTTCTACCCAGGTAAGGTAGCCGTCGGACTGGCATATCTGCCACTCAAATCGCTGGGGCCCTTCGAGAGCGGCTTTTCTCAGTTTTTCGGTCTGCATATCGGCAGAGAGTTTTCCGTTAGGCTGATATTCAGGGGCAAACTCAAAGGGCTGCTTGTCTATAAAGGTGTCAACGGAGTGAAGCTTGAGGATATCCAGCATGGCCTGATTATGATCGAGGATGCGGCCCTCTTCGTCATTTATCATCATACCGTCTATGGAGTTATGGAAGAGCCGCGAGTATATCTCTTCCTGTTCGTTCAGGGCCTCTTTGAGCAGTGTATAGTCTGTGATATCCAAGAGGCCCCCGACCATACTTACCGCCTTACCCTCCCTGTCATACTCAAACTCCCCGATCTCTCTGACCTGCCGCCTGCTTTTGTCTTTTAAGACAATCTCATGTTCGACCTCATACTTTGTCCCCGTCTCTTGAGCCTTTTGAAATGCGGCTTTGACCTTGGTCTGTTCCTCTTGGGGAAGATAGGATAAGAACCTTTCATAGGTACCGGCAAAGCTTTGGGGCTCTTCTCCGAAGATTCTGTAGACCTCGTCTGAGCACTGCAGTTCATTTGTCTTGATATCCCATTTCCATCCTCCGAAATGCGAGATCCTTTCCGTCTCCCTAAGCTGCTTTATATTTTTGACCAGGGCTTTTTCGGAGAGTTTGCGTTCTCCGATGTCGTTTCCCGTAGCGACTATCCGCTTTTTTCCGGCAGTGGAGATGGACTGAAGACGCATCTCGATGATATAGGTGCTCCTGTCCTTTCGGCAGTGAAAGCCCTCGAAAAGAAGATGGCTTTTTGTACCGTCTATAAGCGGTCTGAGCAGAGCCCTGAAACTCTCTTCCGTACAGGAGGGCTTGATCTCGATGGGAGTCATCTGCATCAGCTCATCATAGCTGTATTGAAGATTTTTCAGCACGCTCTGATTGACATAGGTAAACTTCAGACTCTCACAGTCAAATATATAGACTTCGTTCAGACTGTGCTCAAGGATCTCTCCCAGTGATTCAAGCTTCGGTCGGAGTGCTGGGGAGTGTCCCTTGGATTTCGTAAAAGCTTCATCAATATCTGGTTCATGAAGATGGCTGTCGTTTGGCATCAGAAACCTCCTTTCCGCTCTGGAGGTTTAGCTAAAAAAAAGGCGAATGCCGGTTTTCTTATGTTTTCAACTTCAGGGATATGAATTCGCGGATGAGCGCCATTTGGCACCTCGAGATAAGTGTCTGCAAGAGTATCTCTCTTCACCGGTTTGTTCAGGAGGCTGAAGACCCCGGCCGCAACGGCCTGAAGAAAATACTTTTTCTCCTCATGTGCAGGCATGATGATCGGCTTGTTTGAGAGAGAAGTTTCGAGGATCTTTTCAGACATATTCAGACCGTTCATCTCGGGCACATTGATGTCTGCGATGATGATATCAGGATAATGCTTTTTAAACATCTCAAAATCCTCTTTCCCTTTTTCTTCCGTAAGGGCATCGGAAAAAAAGCGAAGAGAAAGGTTTCCGCATTACGGCGAAGAGGGGTATTATCCTCGACATATGCAAGAGTAGAGTCAACAGCAGAGTTTTTCAGCTCTTTGAGCATTTCACCCATTTAAAAGCTCCCTTGGTTTGTTATATTGCATTATAATATAACAAAGCTAGATTTCCAAAGACCACAGAAAAACAAATATCAACACAGGTCAAAGGATAGAAGATCGGCTTAGGCTGTTAAAAACTCTAGGGTTAATGGAACAGGGCTGACTGCCGTTGTTTATAGCTTGTTCGTGTGGTTCGGGATACTGAAAAGCATTGATTAAATCTCTATATAGCATCAGATTCCCTACATAATGAAAGCTTCTCTGTTTTGGGGTCGTCTCGCCGAGTCGGTTTTGTTTGTTAGGCAGCTAAACCAGTCCAGAGCATTGGATTTCTGTGTTTCCTGTAAAAATAACAATAATAGATAATAATTTATACAATATTCGTTTATTTTATTAACAAAATAGGATTGTTAAAAAGACAAGGATAGAAAAGACTTTATTCAGAAAATACTGTACAATACGCTTTTAATTTTACTGAAGGATAAACATGATTCAAGAGAGCGGAAAAGTAGTAGATATTGCAATTATTGGAGCAGGTCCTGGCGGTATGGCATGTGCTATCGAAGCAAAACTTGCTGGAATCGACAACATCGTTGTTATTGATAAAGCACCTCACCACAATGACATGATTCACAAGTTTTATAAAAAAGGTAAGCGTGTTGACAAAGACTGGATGGGAATCAAGTTTGAGTTCACAGGTAACGTTACCTTTGAGGAGTGTTCTAAAGAAGAGTATATCCAGCAAATGGATGACAAGCTGAAAGATGCCGGTGTACTTGATACATTTGAATACAACCATGAAATTAAAAGAGTAACCAAAGGCGAAGACGGTCTTTTTGAAATGGTTTTTGACAGTGATGCGACATCTGAAGGTGTTGAATCGATGAAAGCTAGAAATGTTATCCTTTCAGTTGGCCGTATGGGTAAACCGAACAAACCTAAGTACAAATTCCCAAGAGAGCTCAAAGAAGTACTAAACTTCAACCTTTCTAAGGTTCAAAACGGTGAGCACGTTATGGTCGTTGGTGGTGGTGATACTGCTGGTGAGTACGCTTATGGTCTTGTAGAACTTGAAGGTATGGAAGATTGTGTTGTAACACTCAACTACAGAAAAGCTGAGATTACACGTATGAACCCTATTAACACTGAGATGTGTACTAAATATCTTGACAATGGCAAGATCCTTAATAAAATGGGTGTTGATGTTGAGAGCTTAGAAGTTTCACCGGCGGGTAAAATCCAAGTAAACTTTACTGACGGAACTAACGCTGAGTATGACAGAGCAGTTTACGCACTTGGCGGAACGACTCCAAAAGATATCCTTGTAAACTCTGGTGTTCAAACTGGTGAGTGGGATGTTCCTGTATATAACGAAGGTACATTTGAAACAAATGTAGAAGGCCTTTATACTATCGGTGACGTTGTAACGGATCAAGGTAGTATCGCACTTGCATTCAACCACGCAAGCGATGCGGTAAAAAATATCGCTAAAAACTTAAAATAACTCTTCTATGCTGTGCTCTTTTTGAGCATGGTAAACCTCTGCAATACTCATAAAAAATTATATCAGAACTACTTATACGATTATTGACCTATAATACTCCCCTTTAAAAGTATGTGCTGATAATAAAAAAGACCTTTTTCACTATGATTTAAAACTTATCGATAAATAAAAGCTCAAATCAAAGTTATTATCAATAAAGAGATATTTATTCTTTTAAGTCAAGCGTGTATAAGTAGCATTTGAAATATTATATTTTGGCAAGCTCTGATTCGTGTTTCGTCATCATGGATTGCTATACAGGCTAGATATTTATAGTTTTATATCGTATTACAAAAATGTATGATGGAACATCTGGAGCCGAAAGGGCGAAGAACTTTTATCTTGATTCCACAATTAGAAAAGACACAGGAGACAGAAAAGCGGCAGATTTCTTCAAAAGTAGTGCACTACAAATAATCCAGATAAAGTTTCTACGCATGTTCTTATCGAAATTAACAGCTATTGTCTAAATTATCCCGAGTCGAATGAGTTACTTAAACTCAAAATGAAAAACCAAATAACAAAATACAAATAAAAAATCTGTCTATTTCATTGGGGGCATTCCAAAACGAGCTTTCAAGCAGCAATATAGGCAACTTTTGCCTAATGAACCCAAAGCTTTAATTGAGTATATGGAGAGTTTACGACAAGGGTGGCTGTGCGCCTGTTGTTTTAGGTGATTTATTAGATACAATTATAGTGGGTTTGGAATCTATCTTGTTGTCGCTATTAAAACAATAATTTATCCGCGATATTGGAATCAAATAAAGGTTCAATAATATGAAGTCTAATGTTCTGCTGGTAGAAAGCGCTAAACTGACAAAGAGAGTGGTAGAGCAATGACTCCTGTATTTAGTGATGTATTTACTGAAATGGCAGTGCTTCTCTTAGTAACCGCCATTGTTGGAGCCATCGGTGTGCGGCTTCGACAACCGCTTATTGTTGCTTTCATTGCAGTAGGTATTCTAGTGGGACCTTCTATCCTTGGCTGGGTATCTGCAAATAACCAAATTGATTTGCTGGCCAAGTTTGGTATTACGCTATTGTTGTTCATTGTTGGACTCAAACTGGATATGCATGTGATCCGAACAATGGGCCCAATTGCACTGGCAACTGGACTAGGACAGGTTCTCTTTACATCTGTATTTGGATATTTTATTTCCATTGCTCTAGGAATGACCCAGATAAGTGCTATCTATGTGGCAGTAGCGCTAACTTTTTCTAGTACCATTATAATTGTCAAGTTACTCTCAGACAAACGCGAGGTTGATTCTTTGCATGGCCGTATCGCTATTGGTTTCCTTATAGTTCAGGATATTGTAGTAGTGTTGGTGATGATTGGTCTGACCTCTCTCGGTGAGGCTTCAGATATCACAAATCTTAGCATGGAGACTGTTGAAGTATTAGTAAAGGGTACTCTGTTTATTGCCTCCATTGGATTATTAATGCGTTATGTATTGACGCCGTTACTTCATCGGTTAGCTCGATCACAGGAACTTCTTGTGCTATTTGCTATCTCTTGGGCAGTGGCCCTTGGTGCGGCAGGTGTGTATCTTGGCTTCAGTAAAGAGGTAGGTGCCTTTCTCGCTGGAGTATCGCTTGCTTCCACGCCTTACCGCGAGGCTATCGGTGCACGTCTTGTAAGCCTGCGAGACTTCTTACTATTATTCTTTTTTATAGATCTGGGTTCCGGGCTGGACCTGGCAATGCTTGATGCGCAGGTGGTACCAGCCATACTTCTGTCATTATTTGTGCTCATCGGCAATCCATTGATTGTCATGATTATTCTTGGTACAATGGGTTACCGCAAGCGTACAGGGTTTCTAGCTGGTTTAACAGTAGCTCAAATTAGTGAATTTTCCTTGATTTTAGGAGCATTAGGTTTGAGTCTTGGACATATCGACGCCAACACTATGGGTCTAATTACTCTAGTAGGGCTTATTACCATCAGTGCATCGACCTATATGATTTTGTACTCTCATCCTCTTTACGAGTGGTTTTCCCCTTGGTTAAGTGTTTTTGAGCGAAAGCATGCATATAGAGAAATGGATGGAGATTTGACAGTAGATGAGGGTAGAGTCGATGCTATTGTATTTGGTCTTGGACGGTTTGGCTCGGCGATTGCAGATGAGCTGCAAAAACAGGGATACAAGGTTCTTGGTGTAGATTTTGATCCAGATTTAGCGCATCAACAAGATGTGAACGGCTATTGTATACGTTACGGTGATGCTGAAGATCCTGAGTTCGTTGCAACTCTGCCGTTAAAGCAAGTGAATTTGGTTTTGAGCAGCGTACGGGAAGTGTCTATTAATCTCGCATTACTGCATAGCTTACGTGAGTGTGGCTATAGCGGTCGTGTGGCGCTAACGGCCTATACGGTCAAAAATGCTGATATATTGAAACAGGCTGGTGTGGATCGAATACTAATCCCTTACATTGATGCGGCCACAGAGGCCGTTAATAGTCTATTTAATAAGGAAAAATAATTATGAGAAAACTACATACTATGCTTGCTGCAATTAATATGTCAGTTTTTGATAATGAAGTTATGAAAAGAGCTATTTTGATTGCATAAGAGAAGGATGCACAGCTGCACGTTATCTATGCTATTGATATTCCTGTAGTGTTAGAGAGAGATGGGATATTCTAAGGTTCCAAATATTCTATTGATTATTGGGTGTTGTCAAATTGATAAACGACACCTTTTTCATAATCTTTTACCAAAGTATCGAAACATGATGCAATCTCTTTCATCGTGTCGATATTCGGTTCTATATAGATTTTGTTTTTACTCTTTTTCATTGTAATAATTTTGGCTTCTTTGAGTTCTTTTAAATGGCGTGAGATTGTCGGTAATGCAAAATCGAACTGTTCTGCTATTGTCGTTACACAGGTTGCTTGTGCAATTATGTCATCTTTTGGTTGAGTGTCATCAATGGAACAGGCATAGCCGCCTGTAAATATATTCTTAAAAATTTTGAATCGTGTTTCATTGCCCAATGCTTTAAAAATTTTAATTTTGTCTTCCATATCAAGCACAATGAACCCTTATGTGTAGTTTTGGTGAATTATATCGAAACAGAAGCTATTTAGCAATTTAGACAATTAACTTACTATTAAGCCATCGACAAGTAGTATTCTACACTTATTTAGCTAATAAGCTAAATACCGTCACAAAGGATTGAATTATGGCAAATAAAAAAATTATGGCTGGACTCATGGCTACAATTCTTGCATCATTATGTTGTATTACACCTGTTCTGGCTGTATTGGCAGGTGTCGGAAGTATGGCATCAAGTTTTACATGGATGGAGCCGTATCATAATTATTTAGTGGGCTTAACAATCATCATTTTGATTTATGCATGGTGGGACAAACTAAGACCGAAAAAACAAAATATTGAATGTGCGTGTGAAGATGAAAATGGTAAAACTCCTTTTTTCTCAAGTAAAAAGTTTTTAGCTTTGGTAACACTCTTCGCTGTCGTAACGCTTACATTTCCACAGTGGGGATATTCATATTTTAAAGTTGAAGAGACGTGCAATACCTGTGTGGCACCGATTAAAGATACACTCAAAGCTAAAGAGAGCCTTGAAGTAGAAAGAAAGGCTTCGATTATTAATTTAAAGGCACTGAGCAATACAGAATTGGTTCAAAAATATATGGATGAAGAAAAAAAGAACCCTACGGTAAACTTTAACGGACAAGCGTGTGCCGGAATTGGTTATAAAGAAGCAGATGAATTACTCTATTATGCGAAACAAGATGTCGTAGAAATGCCTGCAGCTGTTTTAAGCAAAATGTTAAATAATGAAGAAGATATTATTCTTCTTGATGTCCGAGAGGCAGAACAGCGCTCTGAAGGCGAGATCTATGCTGATGAGAGCTATACCATGACAAGAGGAAACCTGGAGTTTAGAATTATGAATATGATTAAAGACAGAGATGCGATTATCGTGACTTACTGTCGTAGTGGCGGGCGCAGTGTCTTTGCCGCTCAAACACTGAAAAAACTGGGATACAAGAATGCCTATAGTCTCAAAGGCGGATTGAAAGAATGGGCATTGTCCGGTTTTCCTTATGAAAATGGCCTTGGGGTTGTTGTAAAAGTAGAGGCGGAGTAGTTTTATGGCAGGGTCTAAACAGATTATTGAATTATATACCGAGTTGGCAGAACAGCCGAATAAAGATTTTGGGTGGGACAAAGGCTTAGATAATGCCAAAGCACATGGTTATTCCAGTGAGTGGTTCAAGGCACTTCCATCAGAAGCTTGGGACTATTGTGCCGCCGTAGGTAATCCATTTAGCCTTGGGGAGATCAATGAAGGAGAGACAGTTGTCGACCTGGGCTGTGGTGCAGGTGTGGATCTTCTTGTCAGTGTATTAAAAGTCGGCAAGAAGGGTAGGGCTATTGGAGTGGATATTACTCCGAAAATGGTAGAAAAATCCCGTTATCATGCT
>CAXGZT010000019.1:0-21452 GCA_964014335.1 uncultured Campylobacterales bacterium
CCGACACTTTCGTCGGCAGCGTCAGATGTGTATAAGAGACAGCTTTTGTATAGCTCCACTCTGCTGCCTGTAAAAAAGAGGCAAGAAGAAGAGATGGAAGAAAGAACCTTAACATCTACTCGCTTTTAGAAAGAATAGCCCCCATATAGACTATATAGGTGTTTTTTGCGTGAGCTTCGATATCATCTGCTCTTGAGAACTTATACTCTTTGATCCTCTTTTCAATCTCTTCGGAAGAACCCATCTGTTCTTCGAGTAAAAGCTCCATCGTTGCCATACGGTTAACCATCTCTTCTAACTCATACTGAGCGACGTCACTGTTGGCATTAAAAACCACGTCAAAGAACTTACTCTTCGGTGAACCCAGGAAAACATCATCTTCGTCTTCGAACAGTGCTTCAAATCTACTCATAATTATACTTCTTTTATAAAGAATTTTCAGATTATACCACAGCAAGCTTAGTACTCAGCTTAGCGGGTTCTAATCTGATTGCGCAAGCTTGCTTGAAACGGGCCTTTACCCCTTCTGCCAGAGGCAAACAGCAGTCAAACGTAAAGACGGTTCAATCTTTTTTGCCTTTTTAAGGCAATGAACAGGTTCTAGCATCTGCCCCTACAACTCTATGGGGGAAAACTCCTCTCTTAAAACCGTTTCAAACTTGATGACCGCCTCTTTGTTATGCATTGAGTTGTCATACAGACTCTGAAGATACTCGTCTGCGACCCTCAGAAAGTGCACATTGGTGACCATCTCATTAAACTCGTCAATATAGGGTCTAAACTTCCGGTAACTCTGTTCAAGAAACAGCTTTTTATACTCTGATGCCAGCTCTCCCTTGGCGTCTGAACCCATTAAGGGGTCCAAGAGGTTTGGAATATAAACGATGTTCCACGGTGCGGTAAAAGCCAGAATATTTCTGCTTCGTCCGAACAGGGAAGAGAGCTGATAGTTTCGAAGGTCTTTTGACTTTTTATAACCGGTCAGCTCTTCGATGACCTTGGTGGGGTTTTGCGTATTTGAAGGATCTTTTTTAACCTGCTCATTTTTCATCACCTTGGCATAAAAGTCATAAAAAAGCTGGTTTCCCACCGAGTCTTTAAGACCTCTCATGAACACGACTCTATTTGACTTGATCTTCTCTTTTAAGCTCTTCCACTCTTCTTTGACTTTTTCTTCGGGGATATAGATACTCTTTTCAAGACCAAATCTAAAAAACTCCTCTTTTGAAATATACTCCGGTATAAAGGCTTCATATGAATCTAACATTCTTTTCCTAATCTATTATTTATCTGTTTGACACAGCATGGGTATACCTTGTGCTGTTGAATATTTATAAAGACATTATAGCCGAAGCTGCTTTTTACTAAGTTATCAATGAACATCTTTGATTTTCATCGCTTCGACAAAGACGACTTCACAGGCTCCGCCACCCGTATCCTTTCTGCTTAGTGAACTTACCCAGCTCCATCCATCTGCCGCATTTACCCTGACCAGTTCGCCTTTCAGGCTGACAATGTCTCCTTTGCGCACACGTTCCAGTGTCGATTCGACAAGAGTGTCTTTTGGTATCATATGCATATTGGCGCTGTTTATCTCGATCTCTCGTCTGGGAAGAGGGAAAGCTTTTGTCTGCCATCTGTACCAGCGGTTGGACTGTGAGATATCGATATACTTGAGCACAGCCTCATCCGACATCTTTCCCCAGCCCAGGGCAAGATCTGTGGGAGAGAGATCTGCTTCACGTCCAAGACGATAGTTTTCTCTACCAAGGACCTTTGCGCTTATCTCAAAACTTGCCAGGGGCGTGATCGTATAGCCCTTAAACGGAAAGCTTTTTGATGAACTGGGCTTTTCCTGTATCGGGGTTTGGGCCGCCATGACCCCCGGGCCTAAATTCACCTTCTCCTCTTTGAAAAAAAGTGCCCAGATTACAAGCAGAGCCGATATAAAGAACAACAGCGTGTTCATCTTCATATCCTTATCACCGGTATACTCTTTCTCTTTCGATCTCTTTATCGTACTTCACAATGATGACTCTTGCCTCACTCTTTATATCTTCAAGCGCCTCTTCCATCAGTTTTAAAGACCACGCTTCACCGCGGTTCCCCGAACCCGAACCGATCAAAGGAAAGGCCACACTCTTAAAACGCTTCGCATTGACTATTTTCATGGCATTTTTCACTGACTCCATGACGGACTCTTCAGTCGCAAACCATAAGATATTGATCCCGGCGACATGTATGATCCCTTTAAAACCGAGCTTTCCTGCTCTCGTAAGCCTGGCCTCCCCCAATGGAATGGGACCGTTTTTCATAACTTCTTTAAAGGGTTCTGTTCCTCCGCGTTTTTTTATGGCTCCGGAGACCCCCTGAGGTAAAAGTAACCACCATGGGATGATATTTCTGTTCCAGCTATTGACGATAACCTCAACATCCTGTTCCAAGATATCTCCGCTTACTATCTCAGCTCTCACTCTTTTTTCCTTTAATACCAAGAAAAGCCTGAAAGAGTCTACTCAGCTTCTTTCAATGCTTTCTCTTTGGCCCTGTCTTTTTGCTTTTGCCCTTGCCTTTGACGGGTGCCTTGCCTTTTTGTTTTACTGGAGCCTCTCCCCTGAGCTCATAGCCTGCTATTGGTCTTCGGCTTTCCTTCACCGACCCCTTTAGACTAAAGCTCCAAAACCGGCAAGACAAAACTCGCACTCTTACCGCTGCCCGTCTGGGCACGCAGCATGAGATCATGTTCCTGCAAGACAAGAGGAATGACCTTTTCCTGCACGGGCGTCGGCTTCATATAAGCGTTTTTCTGAAGTGCAGGCCCTATTTGCGATGAGAGTCCGAGTGTGGAAAACGCATTTGGAGCTTCCTCGTATTATTTATACGTATTCTAGGAAATTTCGGCTTTAGAGCAGGTTTTACTCAAGCCAAAGTTCTCAAGAAGAAGAGCAAGTTCAAAGAAGTAGGTCTCAGACGCTCGGCTTTGAGATCGGAGTGTCTGCCTGAGTCCGCCTGCTGGCAGATACTCCTCACAGGGGTCCGATCCTCTCATCACCCTTCAGAGGTCAAGAGCATACTTTTTAAGCGTTTCCAGGTCTACCAGCTGAAGCATGGCCTGATGCGTAGAGTGGATAAAGATCTGCGGTGCCATACCGTCTTTGACGGCTTGTACAAAGCGAGGTCCCGACAGACACCAGCTCTGCCCTGCTTTGACACCGGGAAAATTATATTGGGGCATCGGTGTAGAGATATCGTTGCCCACTTTTTTAGAATAGTCCAAAAACTCTTGAGTTGCGTAAATACAGACCGCATGTACCCCGGGGTTATCTGTTCCGGTTTGGCACGAACCATCCCTGTAAAATCCTGTAAGCGGGTCTATGCTGCAGGGTTCCAGAGGACCGCCAAGAGCATTTATCGGTTCAAACATGAGTACACCTTTAAAAAAATTGTCTGATTGTAACCAATCTCTTTTGTGTTTTCGAGGACTTTTCCAAGTTTTTTTATTTTTTAACTTCGTTTTAATAATAATCGTTCACAGTTCAAGCAGCAAGATTCACCGGATATCGGCTGGCCACTCCCCCGTGTACATCGGTATAGAGATCAGCTTCAGTGGATCAATAACCACATGCTTGATCCGCTGACGTCTCCAGGTATAGGTGATATGTACAAAGCCGTCTGAGGTCTGAATGACGGCCGGGTACGAATACTCCCCTGCCCCACTCTCCAGTACCAGTGCCGCCTCCCAGGTCACGCCGTCGTACGACAAGGCGATATTCAAGGGTGATCGTCGGCCTGCAGAGCTGTGGTTATAGACGATGAGCTGATACCCGTTATCTAAGGTCACCGCGTCAATACCCGAGTTCGGGTTGGGGAGCATAGTCAGAGTGATCTCGCTCCAGCTTCTTCCCTCATCTTCCGACCAGGTCTCAAATACCCGTCCGGATCGTGTACGGCCCAAGGCTTGGAGTCGGCCTCCAGGATGAATCAGAATACTGGCCTGGATCGCATCGGTACTTTCAAAAGTACTGGGAGGATTTGCCACTGTCCACGACCGGCCTTCATCGATACTTCTCTCAAAATAAATACGCCAACCGCGACTGCTCGGACTGATGATCGACCCGTCTTCCAGCTGTATCGGTTTGTTCTTCGTCGGACCGACGATACCTTCAGGCAATCGCTCTGCATCACTCCAGGTCAGCCCTTTGTCCCGCGAGGTCCGAAGCATTCCCAACCAACTTCCTACGCGGGGTCCCACCTTATAGAACAGCATCACCGTCCCATCCAGCATCTTAAAGAGTACGGGATTCCAGCAAGGATATTTCCTACCGTCGGGCTGGAGACCATCGGCCACTTCCAACGGCTGAGTCCACTCCCCTTCCACTTGCCTCGATATCCAAATCCCGACATCATCTGCGCCCTCCCGGGTGCCGCCAAACCAGGCAGAAATGAGAATATTGCCAGCTTCAAGGATCGTCGAAGCGTGGGCGCTAGGAAAGGGTACATTATCAAATATAAACTCGGATGTAATTATGCTGCTGTGCAGCTCCTTTTCCTGCACTGGGGACTCATTTACAAGCGGATCACTCCCCTGAAATGATTCAAGTTCCGATACACTCATACCGACAAATAGCGATATAAACACGATCAGTCTGCGAGATACTTTCATTGAAAAGTCCTCCTTCTCACCTCTGTTTTCTTAAAGAACGGCACCCCAAGGCTGCACTCTGCACTTATTATCACCCTTTAAACAGTGGTTTTTATCCCAATGTCCTTAGCTTGTTTTCTGCTCTCGTAATCTTAATACTTGAGCCCCTTTTTCGTAAACCTGACTGAAGGCAGCTCCTTTACGGCAAGTACCCGCTTTAAAATATCGTTCATCGTAGCTTCATCATTGTCAAATCCCCCATGGCTTTCACTTCGGGTACGTTTTTCCTTACCCTTTTCACCTTCACTATAGAGTATTTCCGCCCCCTGCCCTGCCGCTGTCTGAGAAAAGTTTTGCATACCGAGTATTCCTGTTCCGCGCTTCTCTTCGAACGCTTGTGAAACCAGATAGAGCAGGGATTTTCTGTAAACCTCCGCAACATTATCATCGCGTTCAAGCTGATCGGTCAGATTGTAAATAGTCATCTTGTCAATACCGAAGCCGGTCTCTTCAGCGTTTAAAAGGGGAGCATAGAGTTTATTGAAGTCGCTCAGCGTGCATGCGGGAGCCATTAAACTGCACGTAGAAATCCGCAGTGAAGGTTTTATCTTCGAGACCCGCTGCAGCAGATGCGCCAGAAGAATAGCGCCGGTACTGTGTCCTACAACATGAATCTTGATACTTTTCGGCAGTGCTCTAAGAAGGGAGCTCAATGCAGACGTACCGGCAAGTTCCTTTTTAAAAGGCGATTTGGCACCCTGCTTCATCTCGCGCCACAGAGCTCTGCCCGGAACTCTGCTTATATTTTCAACTGTTCTGTCCCAGGCATCGATCATATCATCCCACAATCCTTCAGCACGACCTGACTCCCGGCTTCCTCGCCTGAGCACTATGTCTTTGAGCTCTTCGAGCAGACCCGTATCGTACATAAAGTGATAGGGGTATATGCCGTTAGCTTTAAAGGTCTCTTTCATAGCAGCAATGCGCTTGGCCGAAGCTTTCGGACTGTTCAGTCCGCCGTGGGCATAAAGCAGAAGATGTTTATATCTGCTGCTGGACTTGAGCAGATCTGCGGTTTCATTAACATCGGCAAGCGAGCTGAAGTATTTTCCTTTATTATGAAATCGTCCGTCATCAATATGAACAAAATGGCCTTTGATCTCATGGCGTTTAGGAGATTTGAACAGAGAGAACTCCGACCTTTTCTCGGCATCCGCACCTTCTAAACCGCGAAAGGACCTGACTGACCACAACTGCGGTGTCGATACGGCCAGACGTACGACCCAGGCATCTGAGATGTTCTCCTGCCAGTCTTCGTAGCTCCACAGCGCTACACCCTTAAGACCCCACCCTTTTCCCCAGGAGTTTTGCACATAAAAGCCCTCCTCGTTATATCCTACGATGGCAAAAGCGTGTCCTCCGATATTTTTATCCATGTGAGGGATTTTTCCATCGGTGATATTGCGCTTATACCAGCCCTCGTGAACCTTCGCCGACACGTAGAGAATACCGACCTCATTCAGGGCCGCATGAAAATCTTCAACACGTGCAGAGATCCGGTAATAGGCTCCCGGTGTTGTAAAACGCGCATCTTTTGCTCGCTTCAACGTCAGCTCCGAGGTATCGCCTATGACGTACTTCCAGCTCTTATCGGAACAGACTCCCATATTTTGCCAGCCGCGCATAGCACCCCTGCAGCTTGAACCGGAATACTCGTCTCCCTCCCACTCATCGAACTTTCGGGCCATCTCGTATAACATTCTTGGACTCACCTGATTTTTGTCGCCTTTTTCCTGCTTCAAGAAGTTAATCGTCGCGGCAAGACCGAACCCCGTACAGGCACCCTCTTTGCCTTGATTGAGGATGACCAGATTTTCCGGGGGCAAGATTTCATTGGCTAAAGGGATCAAGGCGGGCTGATATTTCAGATCGCGAATATCAGGTAGATCGGAGACAGCATTTAACTGAAACCCGTCCTCCGTAGTTTTAAACTCCTCAGACATATCATACACTCCCTTTTTAGAAGCACCCGAACACCTGAGCATCATACCGAGGTATTGTTTTTACTTAGAAGCATCTCTTGCTCACTTATGAGTCTCAGGCACACAGTGTTTCTAATTATTTTAAGTTGTTATATATTATTGCAATTAAACTTAAACAAAACATATTCTGCATCTTAACAATAGACTTCTCACAACCTTTTATCTTCTTGCCTATACGAGCTGCATACGAAGTATGCTTTTTAGATATCTGCTTCAGACTGTTTGTGACACAGCCACCAGATAATTTTTCCCATAAAATTTCGCACACTTTGGGCATGTGGTGTAGAAGAAGTAGGTCCTCTTTACCTCTTTCCCCCTGCTTCGGACAAAGGTTTCCATCTCTTTTTCCCATTTGGGTGCATTTTTGTACGGCCCCTCAAAGACCTTTGTGATGAAGTCTCCCGTCATCTGCACCGTCTCTTCTCCGGGTACCTCTTTGGTGACAGAGAAATAGTGTTCGCTCCTCCATGGGGAAGTATCATGGGATAAAACGATGATATCATCCTCGCTCTGGGCATCGGCATTCTGTATCGCTTCAAAGGTCTTAAGATACACAGACCCCATGTTCAGCGGAATATGAAACAGGCTGATGGTTTTGGCCTTGACAAACAGTTTCTTTTCAAAGTGCAGTTCTTGTTCATCCCACCCTTCCGGCTTGAATCGGGGGCAACAGTTTGTCGGATTGTCACTCATATCATACTTCGGCAAGGCATTTGTTTCCACTCTTTTCTCCTTTATCTCATATTAGAGAATTCATCTATCCGCTCTCATCCTTTTGGGGTGAGAAGAGCCTTCTCTCGCGCTACTTTAATCATACTCTACTTCCAGCAGTCTCGCTTTCCAGTATGGGTAGACCCGATCTTTTAAATGCCATTCGACTTCCCCCTCCTGCGGTATGAGGTAGCCATTGGCATCAATATATTTTGAAAACCTTCCTTTCCACGGTGTCGGTTCATATTTTCCGGAGGACTCTCTGTATCTGGAAGGCGCATATACGGAGACTATCTCTCCCTTTTCATTAAACTCAAACTCAAGCGACACGCTAATATTCGCATCGCGTATCGTGGCTTTGGCTCTATCTCTGCCAAGCCCTGTCCAGACAACGCCCTGGCTCGGCAACAGCGCTGTCGGAAACCAGACCGCTTCTGCCAGATATCTTTGCAGTGCCCCTTCGTCCAGTTCGCTCTGGTTCTTCTCGTCAATCAAGATAAACAAGGAGAATAGCCTGCCTCTCATCTCGCCCTTTCCTTCCCTGTATGAGTCCATCACGCTCAAAGACATACCGGGAAAAATAGAGATCTTGGCATCCCATGCAAATGCTCTGGGACGTGACGAAAAATACTCCCGTGCTTCCATCCTCAACCACCCTTTCATCTCGGGGCTAGCCCTGAAGCCGCCGAGCTGAGAGAGGTAGACACGGTTGATGATCGGCGCACCCTCTTTGAGGACCAGATGAAAATATTTTTTTACCGGTTCGGGAAGTTTCTTGACTTCGTCAAAGTCTACATAAGAGAGGGTTGTGGAAGCATCGGAAACGATCTTTTGAGACAGAAGGGATCTATATTGAGACCAGTCCGACTCTGCTTGCCATACTTCAAACACCACTACCAGAGCCACGATAAAGATTATTGCCAAAGTTTTCAATGTACATCCTCCTTTACCAGACGAACGGGCTCAGTTACGGAGCCTTGTCAGGCTTTATTCTTCCACAGTTATTATGACATTTCCCTTTTTATGCCCTTTTTCGACATAATGATGAGCCTGTACGATCTCTTCCAGACGATAGCATCTGTCAATGACTGTTTGTAGCTTTCCCTTCTCGATAAGCTCTTTGAGAAAAAGCAGGTCTTCCGTTTTGTAAGTTGCAAACTCAGACATTACTCTTTTACTGCTTCTCATCGACGTCCATATCCCCCGAACCATCTGTGATACTGTAGGATTGGCCAAAAGATAGCGTCCTTTTTTCTTTAATGACCGTACACTGCCTGAATAGGGGCTCTTGCCTATCGTATCAAAAATGATATCATAGCTTTCACCCTTTTTCGTAAAATCCTCTTTAGTGTAATCAATGACCCTGTCCGCGCCCAAGGATTGAACCAACTCTTTTTTCGAACTGCTACACACCGCCGTCACCTCTGCACCAAAGAGCTTGGCAAGCTGAACCGCAAAGCTGCCGATACTTCCGGACGTTCCGTAGATCAGTACTTTATCTCCGCGCTGAATATCTGCAGCTCTGAGAAAATGCAGGGCATTGAGTCCCCCGACAGGAACGGCGGCGGCTTCCTCGAAAGTCATATTGGCCGGTTTTATTGCCATCGTATGAGTGCTTGGAAGACACAGGTACTGAGCATAAGCACCAAAACTCGCAGTAGGTGCAAAAACCGGGTCCCCTTCCTTAAATAGCGTGACCTCTTTGCCGACTGATTCAATCTCCCCAGAGAGCTGCTGACCTAATATTTTTATTCTGGTCGGCCGTATCAGACCAAAATACAGTCGCATTAGAAGAAGCAGCCTGTTATGCATTTCGTATCTTCGAAGTTCACAGTCGCCTGTTTCTACCGTTGTCGCATGTACTCTTATCCGTACTTCATTCGCTTTAGGGAGCGGTTCATCCACCTCTTGAAGCCGAAGCACCTCCGGAGGGCCGTAGTCTGTCCATACCGCTGCTTTCATGCGTCTCCTCCCTTTTTGAATATGAGGTCTACGTCCTAATGCCTACCTCCATTAAAATCTATTTTCCCTTTTGAGAAATTTAAAAACGACCGCAATAACGATAAAGAGGCCTAAGAGTATGTGCGGAGCATAAGCACTGAGCTGATTGAGCAAAGATATCAGCTCTTTTAAGAAATAGGTCCAGACTATTATGGCCAGCGAGGTCCCCATTATCACGATAACCATAGTGTGATAATGTTTGATGCCGATTAAAAAGCCTATCATGGAACCCACAACCGGACCCGTCATCCAAAAAGGGAACCAGACAAAGAGAAAGAGTCCGTACTTGCCATATTTCTCAAACAGGCTGCTATACCTCGATCTCAGCTCTTTCACTTTTGAAAAGAAATTTTTCAGCCCTTTTATCTCCAAAGACCTTTTCCAACTGAAGACAAACAGGGGGTAGACCAGCATTACCGTGATCAGTTCGATGATAATATTTGCCATGATTATCAAGAGGTCTGCAAATTCTACACTGAAACCGTATGAGATCCCCGCAGCCCTTCCGAACAGGAAGTTTGTCACTGTCATCACGACCAGATTGTTTGCATCATCGACAGAGAAGAGATAGGTGCCTATTATGCCCCCGAGATAGGCCAAGAGCAGAAGTATGCCAAATGTGAGTATTTTTCCCTCTTGTGATGATATGAACTTCAACATTTCAACTCTTTCAAGTTAGATCCCGGAGTCTGAACCGTTTTTCAAATGATAGCTGTACTCTTTCCATATAAAGATCATACCCAAAAAATAGAGGTTCAGTAAGAGTGAAAAATTCCACTCCACTATGTTTTCGCTTTCATAGCTCTTGTTTTGGGTCATATCCAGAGTGCCGCTGAGAATACCGACGGCCAGCATCAGAACGACGACAAGAAGCTGATACCGTAGTACCTTCGGTCTTATCGTGCCTTCGGGCAGAGAGGGCATGATATTATAGTGCTGTCTGAGCAGTAATATCTGTGCCAGCGGCGTACAAATAAAAAACATCAAAATACCGTGTCGGCGCATAAAACGGCTCACTCCCCCCGTAGTGCCTAAAAAATCGATATAGACAAGGAGAAAGAGCGCACCCGATACTCCCAGCCACAAGATGATACTAGAAAGTTTTGTCCTCCTGCCGTAAAGCAGGTCCAGCCATTGCTTCGCATATATCCAGAACCATATCAGCAAGACGCTGTATGCGATCATCGTCACACGAAATATAAATATAGAATTTCCGCTGCGTGCGGCCTGACTGATAGTCGTGCAGCCATCTACATACGGTATGCACCAGGGTATCGATCCTTCGTAGGCACTTAGCAGATAAACCGTATTCGAAGCGAGTAAAGGCAATATCGTTATTATCCATACCAGGGTTCTGGGTTGCATCTTCCTCCCTTCAGCACCTTTTTTGTTCTTGATATTTTCACCATAAACTCTCTTTCCGGGGATCTGTTAAACCTTTCTTGTCAATCCGAGTTCAAGAGCCTCTTCTTTATCCTTGAATATGGCCATAGCCGTATTCATTTTATCAAATCCAAGTTTGGAATAAAACCCTTCTTTCCCTATGTTTGCATAGAGAATGATTTTATTGTACCCTTTTGAGAGTTCTACAAGTCTATTAACCACACTCTTTCCAATCTTTTGACCTTGATAGTCCGGATGAACAGCTATATCACAGATATATGAACAATCTATACCATCTGCCAAGGCTCTTCCCACGCCAATCAGCCTATTGTCTGAATAGACAAAACATTTATACATGCTGTTTAAAAATGCAGTTTTCAGATCATCTGCCTGTTTATCGCCAAGCGGTGCTATCTTATACAGATTTGACAACTCATCCCAATCAACATTATCACAGTTATATATCCATTCCAAATTCAATCTGTTGACTCCTCTTAGACAGGGCCGCCCTTTGCCGCAGGCTTGTGGCAGACGAAGCGATTCGCAAATAGAACCACGACTACTTAGCAGATAAACCGTATGGGAGATGGCAAGGGTGATACTCATGTTGTCCCTGCCAGTGCTCCGAGCCGAATTTTCCTGCCCGAGCCAAGTTTAATCCGGTTTTTCTTTCTCTGTTCTTACTTTAGAGCAAGTTCGCTTCCGACTTGCTTTGACAGCAGATAAACTTTGCAGAAGAAAGGAACCGTTATGGTGACTTGGACTTAGACCTGACAGGCGGCACTGGTTCTTTGTGTCAGGGAAAGAGGATAGTCGCGAGCCATGCAGAGTGATTGTGCGTATTGACTGATCTGCATCTCCTCCAGCTCTCTCGTCGTAGAGAAATCCCTTTTTCCGTACATGCTTTCATTGACATAGCCTAAGGCGATAAGCTGTTGTGTGATGGTATCTGCCATCGTCAATACGGAAGAGGCCTTTACGATCTCGCACCGCGCATAACGTTCGTCTACAAAGGAGACATCGGCTGCCCGAAGGCTGGCGTCAAGACCGGGAATCTGCTGTGCACCGTAAAGGGGTTTGGAGACGACCCTTGCACTCTCAAACGAGGGGATGTACTGCGCCAGATGTTCTATAGCCGACTGGGTACGTTCTTCTGCATCTGTCGGGTTCCACTTATTCTCTATCTTCTCCAAGAACTTTGTACTGAGCTGCGGTTGGGCGCTTTGCTCCGAACTTTTGACCAGCCCCTCTTCAAAAAGCGTAATGGACTTTGTCATGCCGTGAAGCTGAAAGTAGCCGCCCGGATAGGGCGTAAACTGGGCCATGCCCTTGGGCGTACCCCGCTCGCCGTAAAAGACTACCTCGGGCCATACCGTATCGCATTCGTCCCACCGGCTTACATAGGCCGCTTTGAACTCAACGAACCTCTCGCGTTTAAAGCCGAGCATATCGTCGAGCTTGCCCGTTCTGAAACCCGCTGCGTTGATCAAAAAGTCAAAGGCCTCCTCCCGGGTACTCTCCTTATGCTTATACTCCACGAGCCAGCTCTTCTCCTCCTCGCTCTTGGAGATATCCGTCACTTTGCGGTTTAGCAGGAGCTCACAGTTTGCTTTCTCTTCCAGGGCGAGTCTTACAGTCGAGGCGAGACGAAAGAGGTTCAGTCCATACTCCTGTACCATTATGAGAGGGAACCGTACCTTGTCCAGATTGATGTTCTTGACGACGGGTATCATCCAGTCGTCCATATCCAAAGGGCTCTGGGGGGCTTCCTTCTCTCTCAGGGCTTCCGCCTGATGGCGCTCATAGAGCCTGAAATAGTCAGAGCTCTCACCCAAGACCTTGTTCAGAGGGTCCATCATGATCAATGAGGCATACTCCCTTTGAAGCTTCTGCAAACGCGGGTAGAGATCCTCAGGCTTTCCGCTGTCGTCCACGGGCACAGCGATGACCGTCGGCCGGTAATCAACGGCATCCGGGTAAAAACGCACGAGATCGACAGACTCTCTAAGGAGCGTCAGGCATTGCTGATCCGAAATCTCGCGGTAGAGGTTACCGCCTGCATGCAGATGACAGATAGGCGGACCGTTGACCAGACTCGGACCTTTTTCAAAGAGTTTCACATCCAGACCGATCTCGCTAAGATACAGAGCTATCGTCGAGCCGGCGATACCGCCGCCTACAACGGCCACCTTTGCCCTGCCTGACACTTTTTCAGACATAGGACTAGTCTCTCTCACCCAAGAGTCCCATGATCTCATTGAAATCATGCACCACACTGTCAGGCTCGTATACGCTTATGTCTTCACCGTAGTTATAACCGTAAGAGACCCCTATGCTCTGCATATTGGCCGCATTGGCGGCGACGATATCGTTTTTTGAGTCCCCCACCATCACGCACTTCGAGACACAGATATCCAGGCTCTCGCAGACATGCAACAGAGGCAGGGGGTCCGGTTTGCGTTTCTCCAGACTGTCACCGCCGAGGCAGAGCTCAAACAGGTCTGCCAACTCCAGGCCTTCCAACAAGGGCTGTATAAAGTCATAAGGTTTATTCGTAACAAGGACCAGACGGTACTCCTTTGACTTCAGGCTTTTAAGCGTGGCCGGTACGTTCGGATAGGTAACGGTGCTGACACAGAGGTTCTCTGCATAAAAGTCCAAGAAGATATCCAGGGCTTTGGAAACCAGTGCAGAATCTATAGAGTCGTCTATGACGCTGCTTCCGGAGAGTCCGCGTTTGACCAGTACCTGCGCGCCGTTGCCGACCCAAGAGCGTATCGTGTCATGACTGAAGGTCTCGCGTCCCAGCCTCTCAAGCATATGGTTTACCGCCAGTGCCAGATCGGGTGCGCTGTCAACGAGCGTACCGTCCAAATCAAATAAAATAACCTCTTTATTACCAAATTTCAAATCTTAACCTTGCTGTACATCTAATTCATCAATTATATATATAATTATTATTCGGTGAAACTATACCTTTTTTATTTAAAAAAAACTGTGATAAAAGATTGTATTGAAAAATTTAAAGAGTGCTCTAAACTCAGAAGAAAAGCAGACTTGAGAAGACTCCAAGACGGGTACATACCCCTTAATAAAACCTGTAAGCTGCCGAAGGTGCGGCATTGGTTTCAAGCTGTTATCAGTCATCCAACATAGGTAAATGCTTTCTCCTATGGTAGGTCAAAGAGAGCAGTATACAATATTTCAATGCTTCAACATCAATTGTGTCGTTTCTGTTAAACTGTATGGCTCTATTGCCTTCAAACGAGAACCTGTCGCTAAAAAGTTCTCTGAACGTCGGAACCAGCTTGGTGTTACAATTGAAATATATTGAATATTTTTCAGGTTCTGACGCTTTCCAGTCAATTCTTATTGTACTACCGTTTTTAGTCAAATAGCTTGGTTCATTCCATTTTAACGTTTCTTCAATCTCACCAACACTTTTTTCATCTGCGGCGACTTCATATATTAACTCTCTAAGCCTCAAGAGCTTTTTTGACATATCGTCGGGATAAGTTGAAAATTTTTTCTCGACATCTTCATTTGCAAACTCTCTCATACGGGACCCCCCTCTTCATATATAAGGGTAGAATCTGCATAGATTGAGACAGCCCAAGCTATGTTTTGAGAAATGTAAAACCCGTCCGCGGGGTTCATATTTCTTTTCAAGTACCTGTTAGTGCCGACACTCAGCCTTCCACCCTTGATCCCCGATTGTAGCCTGTTTGAGCTTTCATCATGTTTTTCTAAAGTCCGCTTCGCTTCCGCGAGGATCTTCTAAGTAGAAGAACTGTTCAAGCGCTTCTTATCAGCGACTTACTGTTCCTCCTTGTAAATAAAACCTCTTTTAAGCGGGATTTTTCTTTGCTTAAAAGGAACCTTGCTCGCCTGAGTCACCAAGCTTTAAAATAGGGTCTTAAGTGAATTTACAATATTATTCCGCACGAAAATTCCTAAAGGCAAAAGAAAATTTATGGATACAACTATTGATATAAGTTTTAAGGTAACACCCTCACAAAAAGAGACGATAGATCTAAGAGCCTCAGAAAACGGGTTTGACGAAGCCTCTGCCTACATAAAAGTAGTCGCACTCAAAACACAAAGCTTTCATCTTACATCTGCGGGTTCATCAACAGAAGAAGGGTCTGTAGAGCTTGGATTCAAGGTGACAGAGTCGCAAAAAGCGAAGATAGAAGAGAACATGAAAGAGGTCGACTGTGAAGACCTTACAGATTACCTGCGATATGTTGCCTTGCATGCTGTAGTGACAGCCGTAATAGAAGTCCGCTCGACCGGTGGCCTTGATGATATGCTAAAGCGTATCGCAGATAGCCGTAAACTAAAGAACCTATAGAGATTATTTTAATTTTTTAGCATTAAGATAATAAAGAAATGAAAATTAAAGAGTAAAGATATGACAGAAACAGAAGCATTAGTCAAAGCCAATATTGAAAAGCATAAGAAGCTAGAAGAACAAGCTGAGTGGGATGAGTCAGCCCTCAAAGAGGCCCAGGATAATATAGAGTTCGTAAAGCAGTTTAAAGAAGAGCTTACTAAAGACCTGTTTGGACAAGAGCAGGCGATTAATATCGTAGCAAACAGTATGAAAACCTCTATCAAAGACGAAAAAGGGCCAAAGTCCACCTATCTTTTCTTAGGCCCTCCCGCTACGGGTAAGACCTTCCTTGCCGAACTAATGGCAGAGCATATACCCAAATACAAGATCATGACATTCGACATGACACAGTACCACCAGCAAAACGGCGGAGAACTATATGGTTATCCTGCGGGTTGGAAAGGTTATGGTGTCGGTCAACTGACAGGTTTTGTACATAGAAACCCTAAGGCAGTTATCGTACTTGACTCTTTTGAAAAGTGTGACAATGTGATTCAGAACAACCTTTTTTCCATCTTTGAAGGCGGTAAGATGCGTGATGCCTGTGGTTGGGACAAGATCACCGATGAGCCATGTAATGAAGATCAGGACATTATCTATAATGATGAGAATGCAAACTATTTAGTCGACTTTACAGAGGCGATTTTTATTATCACGACGAGTGTGGGTAAAGAGCTTTACCAAGACTACCGGTTTAAAGACCTGGTGGAAAAAGATTATATTCAAGCCGAATCTATGATTCTTGAAGCTATCAAAAGAGAGAAGAAAAGAGAGAGTAGAAGCGGTGGTATCCAGGAAGCAATCGTACCGGAGCTTGTCTCCAGGTTCTCTAAGGCAAACATCGTCCTGTTTAACAAGCTTGAATACAATGCCTTTGAAAAGATATCCAAAAGGGTATTTCTAGACTTTAAAGATGAGTTTTACGAACAATATAAAATTGATTTCCTCGTTTCTAAAAACTTTGATAACTTCTTAACGATCCAGATGCTTAACTTCGCTCCGGAACTCGATGCAAGACGGCTTAAAGAGAAAGTAAGTGCCTTCTTCTTTAACAGAATCACCCAATTCATGCAAGATACAGATAAACCGATCATGAGTTTCAAACAGATCAAGGTATCTTTATCTAAAGAAGCTGTTGCATTTATCAAAGAGAGAGTAAACCCGCTTATCGAAAATGAAACACTCGTAAGAGAACTGTTTAGAAAAAACACCACCCTTGATATTAACGATACCATCACGGAGAAAAACGGCATCATTACCTACAAAGTCAACTCCTGTAAGTTTTCACAAGTGGTCAGGATCAAGGACTTTAGCGAAGACGGTCTCGTCTTTGATATCCCGAATGTCTCTTTTGATGATATTGCGGGCCATCATAAGGCAAAGCAGAGACTCGGAGAGGTCATTAACTTTTTTAAAGAACCAAAACTTTTAGACAGCTTCAAGATAGAACCGCCAAAGGGTATGCTACTTTACGGACCTCCGGGAACGGGTAAGACGATGCTGGCAAAAGCCTTTGCCAAAGAGGCGGAACTTCCTTTTATCTCGACTACGGGGCTTGAACTGCTCCAGCCTGAAAAAACAAAGCTCATTTTTACCAAGGCAAAGGCCTATGCACCGGCTATCATCTTTATCGACGAGATAGATACTATCGGAAAACGTGATGGAGAAAGCGGCAGAGAAGTTCCTATTAATAAACTCTTATCAGAGATGGACGGCTTTTCGGGAAGAAAAGGTGAAGATATCTTTGTCATTGCTGCAACCAATTATAAAGAGAACATCGATCCTGCCATTATCAGACCGGGTCGCGTCGAGATCCATATAGAGATCAATAACCTTGATAAGGATGCAAGACAGTACTTCTTGGATAAAGTTATTAATGATAAGCCTACAAGCGGTACATTTGATATGAAAAAACTGCTGATGTATACAACGGGGTTTACAGGTTCTCAACTTGAAATGCTAGGAAAAGAGACCTCATTTTACTGTCTGCGCCACGGTCTTCCTGCAATCACCCAGGATATCTTGATCGATCAGATCAATACGATTAAATACGGTGAGAGACAGTCTTACCTCTCTCTCGAGCAGATGTTCGAAGAGACCGCGGTTTATGAAGCGGGACGCGTAGTCATCTCTAGGACGCTGATGCCTCATGTCAGCATTGAGCATGTCAGTCTTACGCCAAAAGACAATAATGAGCACTTTATTTCACACAACTACAGCGATGTTCAAGAGAACATGACGGTAAAAGACTTTAAAGACAAGATATCCGTATCACTCTCAGGAAGAGCAGCCCAGATCAAACATTTTGGCGAGATAGAAGGTATGGACTCCGGCGCCTCGAATGACCTGCAGCAAGCCACACGCGATGCCTACGTCGCTATCGCACATTACGGGATGGACAAAGAGGTCGGATACATCAACATCAACGGTGTTATAGATGCACAGCAAAAGTCTGCAGCAAACAAAGATACAGAACACTATCATACCAAGATCGATACTGCACTTGAACGCTGGATGCTTGAAGGTGAAAAAACTGCCACAGACTTAGTCAATGAGCAGTGGGATACTATAGAAAGATTGTCCAAACTGCTTCTTGAGAAAGAGATCATTTATGCAGATGAACTGGATGAAATACTGGCCAAATAAGACTTTATCAGAATAAGTGAGTCCCTGATTAGCATCTGGGCCTCACTACGACGTTTTAGACCAAACATTCTCTCTTCTGCAGAGACCTTTCCTATGCCCCCTAAGAACGCTCCATTTTTCAATCTCGACGGCAAAAAAAGAGTACTCAAAAAGTAAAAAAAAGCTCTTTTTGAGTTAAAAAAGTATAAAATACCATAAAAATAAGGGCTATAACTATTATGAAAAAGATCGTGTTATGTTAAAAGATCGACTCGACAAAGAGGTCGAGATAGCCAATACCCAAATAGAAGAGCTAGAATTAATTACTCACGTCGTTGCACCAGAAAATACGCTTAGTGACATCATATCTTTTGAGAATGTTAGTGAAGACGAAGCTAATCAAAGACAACTTAAAGGGGTTTACATGAAAAAAAGAAAACTCCTCTTTTTTAGAGAACAGCTGAAAGAGAATATTTCATTTTCATGTCATATTTGTGGAAAAGAGATTGATTTAGAACGTCTTCTCCTTATGCCTAGAGCAAGGCTGTGTGGAGATTGTGCAACTGCTTCTTAAACGCTCGACTCTTTTCATTAAAAGAGGGTGTTAAGCTTCGACACCTCACTGGCATTTAAAACAATATCAAAACTCTCTAGGTCGCTTTTCATATGCCCTCTATCCGTGGTTCCCTTCAGAGGGGTGATGCCGATCTGATGAAGGTAGGCAAAGAAGAGCTGGAGAACATTTTGATCATGCTTTTGGCCAAGCTCACTAAGCTCTGCGCTTCGGAGAATATAAGAGTTTTTCCGTAAGCGTCCAGAAGATTTGACAGACGATATCGTTTTTTTTTGCAAAACCCGCGTATCGCTTTGCCATAAGCGCTCTCACGGTAGAACCTGTTTCGAACCACAGAGGATTTTATCATAGCCGTTTTATAAAGATCTCTTAGCATCTGAAGATCATGAATGCTTGAGATACCCAGCCGTCTTGCTTCGCCTTTTTCAGCTATCTCTTCCATAGCTCTCCATACCCTTTGAAACTCTTCAAAAGAAGAGAATAAAGAATGTAAGACCAGTGAGTCGATCTAATTCGTCCGAAGGTTTTTCTTTGAGGCTTCAAAGGATTGTGAGACCAGAGCGCTTAAGCCGGCCTTTTTATCATAAGAAACATTGAGGGGGTCTTGTCCCGCCAAAGGGGTGAGCTTGCTCCGTAAAAAAAGCTCTTCACGTCTAAAACCCTTCTCTGCCAAGGCAGCAAGAGCGTCTCCTATACCCGATTTATGATAGTGCTTGGGCTGACAGGCCGTGTAATACCCTTGAACCCTGCTTTTACCGCCTGAATGACGAGCTCTTCTGTCTGCTCTCTCTTCCGGGTCCTACCGTAGATCTGTGGAGGCATATCTGTATAGATTGTCTACCTTCTGGTTTCCGGGACTTTTTCACTCCATAATAGACGCTATCAAGTTTTAGATCTTAAAGCTGGCAGTTTTGCTAACCAATATTCGGAGCAGCCTGCGCATCCCATTTTGAGACATGTTGTGTGTACCACTTCTTAAAGTCTTTTTCCAAAAAGCCTTGTAGCTCTTTTGGACCCTTGAGTACTTCCCAGCGTTTGTGAAACTTTTCCAGTTTTTTTCTTATGACATCATGATCGCTTTTGTGCATCTGTGCGTCAGAATAAGCACTCTGCTCCATCATATCCTCTTCCGTTTTGAAATGCGCTTCTATCTCTACCATAAGGGTTTTAAACAGTTCATCGACCTTTTCTATATCTTTGGCTTTGACAGCATCATAAAAATTATTAATAAGTTCTAGCTCGTCTTCATGTAACATGTTCATCATAGCATTGGCTACTTGCTGTACATCCTGTTTTTGAATTAGCATTTTATCTCCATAAAGTTAGATTTTAAAAAAAGATTATAGCTATAAAAAGTTTAAAGAGTAATGTCAAAGCAGGCCGCCGACAAGTAGCTTACTCTCTCTCTACAGAGAAAGGAGGTATAATATCCTTTATCATCCATTTCACTAAAGGATCAATGATTTTGATTACACAAGAACAACTCCCTATGGTAGCAATTCCGAGTATGAACGACACGCATTTAGAAGAGATACTGATCATAAACAGACTCGACGCTGCTGCAAGGGACGGCGACACCCAAGCAGTTCACGAAATATTGCAGGAGTTGCTCGAACATACGAGCATGCATTTTTCTGATGAAGAAGATATGATGGAAGAGGCACTCTTCCCTGCTTTTCAAAAGCATAAGGGTGAACACGACAGGCATCTGCATGAACTCAAATCCGTTATAAAATATTTTGAAGAGCATAAAGACACCGGCGCAGTGTCTGCTTATATAGAAGGGGGTTTAACACCGTGGCTCATTGAGCATATCAAAACGATGGACACGATGACGGCTCTGTTTCTACAGCCGGAAAATACGAGGAGGGGCTAAGGCTAAACTTCCTCAACCAGGCAGCACAAAGAAAAACCCTCTTTTTTAGCCTGTGTTTCAACAGACTCTGCTTTGGTTTCCGCTATTTCCAATATATACACGCCACAAAAGCCTTCACCATTAGTCACAATCTCATGCGCGATGGCTTCTGCATCTTCTTGGCTCTTGTAAAAAGTACCCTTAAGTATTCTGACACAAAACTCCCATGAAACGTATTTGTCATAGAGGATAGAGACAAAGTACGTTTTAGGTTTATCAAATTGCATGTCCAAATAGGGTTTTATTGTAATAGGCATATTGTTCCTGCATATCTAAAAATATTTAATAGTTTAAAATTATAGTCTAAAAAAGCTGTATACTACTTAATTATCTACTTTACCTTCGGGATCAAACCCGCATGGAGATACGAGATCCCTGATAGAGGTTTAAAACCCGCCCTACCCTTTTATACCGTAGCATATTTTCCATAACCCAAGCGTCTCCTAAACGAAGCAGACAGTGTGATTGTGCCACTTTCCGGAGACTATATTGCTTAGAGTTTTATATGAAAAAGCGTTTTCTGGATTTTTTAAATTTTGCTATAATTTCATTTCAAAAAAAATCATCTTTTGCCTTGATTGCACTTGTGTCTATAGATGGTTTGTACAAAAAGGATGAAGGATAGAACTTCAAAAGAGTATTACCAGAGAAAACCTTAGAATCTTGATGACCTCGTTTTATGGAAAAGCTATCCACGACCAAGAACTAGCTCCTTTTTTCATAAATGAACTTGGAAACGATTTAACAGATGAGGAGTGGATAGAGCATATAGAGCTTTTGGCGGATTTTTGGTTGGCTAAACTTTTAGGAGAGGACACTTATTACGGAAATTTTGTTGGTGCCCATGTAAAGATGCCTCACATAAAGAGAGAGAGTTTTGCAAGATGGTTAGAGCTTTTTTCACAAACGGCCGATGAAGTGTATACGCAAGATACAGCCGAGCTTTTTAAGACAAAAGCTGTACAGCTTGTTAAAGAATTTTTTAGCAGCAAGAAAAAGATCTAAATAAGTTTTAAATAAAAGGAAAGTTATGAATACGGATAGCAAATGGGATCTGCTTTTCATCGAAGATGCGAGATCGAAGTTTGATTCAGGCACTGAGATGTTCGCACAGCTGTTTAATAGAGTAGATAGGGCTCAAGGCAGGGAAGAAGCGCTAAGAC
>CAXGZT010000020.1:0-20988 GCA_964014335.1 uncultured Campylobacterales bacterium
TTTATATTAATAATAATTACTTATATTTTTTTAAATAATAAATATCATGTTGCCTTATGTAGTTCCCTGTTTTATGTGCTTTTGTGTCATTTATACTTTTGTGGTGAACAGAAGTTATATTTCTGATTTGTGTGAAGAAGATGTCTGTTTTTGATATTTTTGAGAAGATTATAGGATATAGAAAAACTATTTTTTTTTCTTAAGTTTTGAAGTGGAGCGACCCCTGCAGAGCAGTTGTCTAAGAGAGCAGTTTTGGCTCCATGGTTAACAAGGTTTTTGGTTTTTCTTTTCCCGTCGCGGTGTTCTTTAAACTCATCTTTAAATGTTTTGTGAACGCATGGAGTTTATTAAAAACAAGCACAGTAACTGCCCGGGTATGGTCTTTGTGATTTACATCAAGAACGACGGATGCCCGTGATTAATCTACCGGAGCGGCTGTCTGCTTTACCAACACCGCCCTGTATGACTGTCTTTACTTTTTATGCGAAAAGGTCGTTCATGATACCGCGGTACCATTCACGTGTTGCCTTGGCCGTTGTCCTGGATCTGAACTTGCCATCTCTTCCTTTTGGAACGTGCCCTTTACCTTTGATGACCGTGCCATCATAAGAGAAATCATGCACAACCATGATCCCTTCTTCAGGTTGATCGCCGACTATCGAGTAGCAGACATTCCCTGCCTTGACTGTTTTGGTCTTGACTTCAAGTTCAAACGCTTTTCCATGGATCTTATGGGAAAGCTCTTTGGCACACATCTTACCTGCCCAGTTTGCCGTCTGACCTGATGGCGGGATAGCGTGGCCGACGACATCGCCGACAGCAAATACATTGGCATCGGTTTTCGTCGCAAAACTACAGCCGTTCATCACGATTTTGCCGAAGTTGTCTTTTGTCGTCTCCAGTTTTGCCATCTCGACAACAGGGTTGGCTTTGTTATAGGCAATTAGGTTCAATACCTCATACTTCAAGGTCTTTATGTTTTCATCTTCCATCTCACCTTCAGTCTGCACATAGGTGATAGTTTTCTTATCGGTATCTACATCCGAGAGTTTACAATTGGCATGATGCTCGATCACATCACCGTAGAGTTCGCCCCAAGCTTCTTTGAACGCCGCACCCTTGGCGATATTCCCTGTCTCGTTCAGGATGATGACCTTGCCCTCTATCTCCTCTTTTTTCATGTAAGCAGCGATCATACAGGCGCGTTCAAACGGAGCAGGAGGACATCTGAACTTGCCCGCAGGAACGGTGATGATGACATTACCGTCTTCCATGTTCACCAGTTGACGTTCTAATATAAGATGCTCTTTTCCCGGGATAAGTGCCGGCGGAGCGACACGTCGGATATGATCTGTTTTTTTCTTGTCCCACTGGGGAAACTGTGCCTTATAGTTATACTCTATACCGGGAGAGAGCACGAGATACTCATAGCCTATGACCCCTTTTGCGGTCGTGACGGTCTTCGCCTTACGGTCGATAGCAGTGACCTCGGATTGAAGCATACTATAACCGTTTCGTTCAACCGCCTGGTCATAGTCAAATACGAAGGTACCGAGGTTGACACCTTTTAGTTTTCCCAAGTTCGTATTAGAGAAAGGACAGGACATGAATGTCTCATTCTTCTCGATGATCAGCACGTCGAAATTCGGATCTGCTTTTTTGAGTTCTTTGGCGACGGTAAGTCCGCCAAAACCGCCTCCGATAATCACGATCTGATGTTTGGAAATCATTTCTGAAGAACCTTTAGGCGCTTTTTGGGAGGCCGCCTGTACAGTTGTCCCTGATAATGCTGCCGCGGCTGCAGCTGCTCCTGTTAACTTGAATACACTTCGTCTTGAAATAGCCATGTTGTAACTCCGTATGTAAGATTTTGTAAAGTTATCATAACATCAATAAAAGTAATTCTACACAAAAAACATAAATTATATTATCTTATGTGATGAATTTGTGATTAGCACAGATAGCTATGCAGAGATGGTATATAAAATTCAATTTGATTGAGTGTGTGATAAAAATATATAGAGTACGGTATTTCTTATAGAACGCCTTAAAATAGGCGTTCTTGCAGAATATTGTGTGATAAAAGAGTGATAATTAACGTGAAGTGATGATTGATATAAGATAAGAATAAATAATGTTAAAATTCACTTAAGCTGGCGACTGTTACCATTACTCACTTTGATATTTAGCTATTTAATACATTAGGAGTTTATAATGCAAAGACGCGATTTCTTACGTGTTGTCGGAGCGGGAGCAGCTGTTGTGGCAGTCTACCCGTCGATGATCGGAGGACAGACCCTTTATGCTGACAACGGACAGCTTTACAAGGCTTATGAGAGGGTTCAACTGGTGGATGCCGAGGGCAATCCCATTAAGGCCTCTTCTTTAGAAAAAGAGAAGACCTATGTCTTCAACTACCCCTATGCCGCTTCTCCGTGCTTTTTGATCAATCTACCGGAAAAGGCAGAGAACGAAGTTTCGCTAAAAAGTGAGGATGGTGTCGAATATATCTGGAGCGGAGCCATCGGAAAAGACCGCAGTATCGTAGCCTATACCGCTATCTGCCCTCATCAGTTAACCCATGTCAACAAGGTGGACAGCTTTATCTCTTATGTGCCAAAGGCAGCAAAGACTATGGCCTATACCCAGGGCGGTGTTATTGTCTGTGCCTCGCACCTCTCGGCCTTTGACCCTAAACGAGGAGCAGTCAACCTAAGCGGTCCTGCTCCCCAGCCTCTGGCTTCAATCGTATTGGAACACGCTAAAGACGACACGATATGGGCCGTGGCTGTTTTAGGTCAGGATAAGTTTCATGAGTACTTTAAAAGCTTTCGTTCTGAGTTTAAGGAGCAGTGGGGAGGCAAGCGAAAGGCTAAAAAACTCGTCTCTTTTAGTGTGCCGACCGTAGCAATCAGCGAATACACTCAAGAAATAATTCAATACTAAGGATAAGAAGATGAAAAAAATGATGGCACTGCTTATGTTTCTTGCTTTATCGACGACATCGTATGCAGCGGAACAAAAAGAGCGTATTAGCGATATGAAGCATATGGCCGACGGTATGAGCTTGATTATGAACGGTCTCTTGTATAACTATCTTGACAATATTAACGCAGGCGTAAAATATATTCAAGAAGGTGTCAACAGCATTCAGAAAAAAGGGGACCTGAAAAGTTATCTTCCCCAGGATACGGCATATGCCTATAAGTTCGGTGAAAAGAGTCTGCGCCGTATTATGGAGTACTCCAATGAGCTTGATGAGGCGATGGCAGCTAAGGACTATGACGGTGCGCTGGAGAGCGCTTCGCTGCTTATGCGCCAATGCAACTCGTGTCACTCCCGCGTTCGCGGCTGGTGATCTTCCGGGCGCTCATGCGCCCAAGCCTCTTCTCCTGCAAAATTATAAAATAAATTTAAATCTGTGCGAACTCGCTTTTTCTATCGCGACTCCTATCAAGAGCTTGGATTGCTCACAAGCCTTATCTCCTCATAGTAGAAGTGATGCTATCGAAGCCTGCGCGGTTTCAATGATGACATTTGCCCCGGGCAGGAAGGAGATGAGGCCTGTGCCTATCCCGCCCCATAAGACAGCGAGGGCAACTATTCCAATGACTACAGGGGTAAAACTAAAGGCCAGGTTGTACCTCTTTCTTTGGGGATAGAAGTACATCATCGCGATGACTTTAAAATAGTAATAGATCGAGACAAAGGCGGCGAGGACTCCGACGATGGCAAGCCAGGTGAGGCCCGATTCTATGGCTGAGGTAAAGATATAAAACTTGCCCAGAAAGCCGATAGTGGAGGGAAACCCTGCAAAAGAGAGCATGAATACGGACATCATTGCAGCCAAAAGCGGATGCTGATGCGCAAAACCTTTAAAGTCATTGTATGTGGTACGTTCTGTATCCCATCGTCTGAGGTAGCTGAGTATTCCGAAGGCACCGATCGCACTTAAGAAGTAGGCAAAAAGATAGAAGATAATGGAAGGTGCGGCTGAATGGTTGGAGATGTTGCTTGAGGCTAATGCGATTAAAAGGTAGCCGCTGTGCACGATAGAAGATGCCGCGAGCATCCGTTTGATGTTTTGCTGGGCAAGTGTTAGAAGCGAACCGCCTATGATCGTGATAAGGGCCGCGATAACGAGAAAGGGTTCGAAAGTCTGACTGAGTGTTTGATAATTGACTAAGAAGATACGCAGTGTGATAGAGAAGATCGCTATCTTAAAGGTACCCGCCATAAATGCAGTGATGGGAAGAGAAGCCCCGTCATAAACGTCAAGGGTCCAGGCCTGAAAGGGTACGGCCGAGATCTTAAACATGACGGTGATCATCATCAAGAAACCGCCGGTGATAATGAGCTGATGGTTGTCATACAGTTCGATATAGCTCCTGATATCGCCCAGATGGGTAGAGCCGACCTGGGCATAAACAAAGGCTATGCCCAAGAGAAAAAAGGCACCGGAAAATGAACCTAAAAGAAGGTACTTAAACAGAGCTTCGCTGGCTTTGACATTGTATCGGTTGAGACCGATCAGGATATAGACAGCGACAGAAGCGCTCTCCAAGGCGATAAAAGCCGTCAAAAGCTCTGTTGACATAGAGAGCAGCATCATGGAGAAGAGGGCGAACAGGACCAGGGAGAAGGTCTCGGGCAAGAAAAATTTCGTAGCTTGCATAAAAGCCCGTCCCGTAGCGATCATTAAAAAAGCTCCGACTAAAAAGATTGTATTGAACAAGGCGGCGAAACTGTCAAAACGAAGCATATGGTTAAAGGTTTCAGGCAGGATCTCGATCGAAAAAAGCTTACCCAGGTACGTTGTCTGAAAATAGATTGCGCAGAGGATGATACCCATGCTGATAAAACTAAGCGCACGATTGCTTAGCCTGCTAAAGGCTGCTACGAGCATCATAATAACGGCGCCAAGTCCGATGATGAGCAATGAAATGATGATGTCAGTAGCTAACATGGACGCTCTCCTGAGTGGTGTGTTGCCGTGCAGTCGGTTTGACCTTTTCTAAAAAGTAGTTGGGAAAGATCCCCATGGCCAGGATAAGTAGAGCAAGGGGAATCAGCGAAAGAAGCTCATATAAGCGCAGCTCTTCAAACGCCTTGAGTTTTTTTGGTCCGTAAAGGACTTTTTGCAGGACTTTGAATACAAAGAGGATTGCAACCAGAAGGGTTGTCGCGGTAATAAAACCGATGAGAATATTGTATTTAAAGGCTCCGACAATAAGCAGAAGTTCGGATACAAATCCGCCCGTCAGCGGAATACCGACGATGCTAAGCGCAAAAAATGCGAAAAACACAGAAAATATCGGGGCTTGATGAACGACCCCTCCCAAGGCAGTGATAGTGAGGTCCTGTGTCCGTTTGTAGATCATCCCGATCATCATAAACAGAGCCGCTGAACTCAATGCATGCGAGGCGATCATATAAAAGGCTCCCAGGTGGGCATAATAATTAAAGGTGAAGACACCCATGACGATCAGGGAGAGGTGCGAGGCAGAGGAGTAGGCAAAAAGCTTTTTAAGTTCGCTCTGTCTGATGGCAGCTATACCGAAATAGAGCATACCGAAAAGACCCAGAGAGACGAAGAAGTATGAAACCTCCACGGCAAGGGGTTCAAAAAGGGTAAAGACAAAACGCCAGATCGCATAGACCCCGAGTTTTGCCATTAATGCGGACATAACGACTATAGCACCTATAGGGGCGGCCTTATAGGTCTGAGGCAACCAGGTATGAAAAGGAAAGAGCGGTACCTTGATTGAAAAAGCAAAGATAAAAGCGGCAAAAAGAAGCTGGATACTGCTCCTGTCGAGTTGAAGCGTCTGCAGTTCAGAGATGGAAAAACTCCAGGTCTGGGACTGGGCATAGAAGGAATACCCCAGATATAAAATAGCGATGAGCATCAAAAGCGAACCGAAGATTGTATAGAGAGTGAACTTCATGCTCATAAAGTTCTTGTTTTTGCGTCCAAAGAGGCCGATAAGAAAAAAGATAGGCAGAAGCATTGTCTCCCAAAAGAGGTAAAACAGAACAAGATCAAGCGAAAGGGCTGCACCTGTCAGTCCGCCATGAACGACGAGGAGGTTGAGCCAGTATCCCTTTCTGTGAAGATGCCAGAAAGAGAGATACAGAAGCGGCATGACGATATTCGTCATCATCACGATGATCAAAGAGATTCCGTCGATTCCGATATGATATGAGATGCCGTAGGGCTCGATCCAGTCATAATGTTCGATAAACTGCATCTGTGTCCCGGTCTGAAAATTCGCATACATCCATAGGCTCAAAGCGGTTGTGAAAAGAGTGACTGTAAAACTTGTGTATCGAATGATCTTGACGTTGACGGGAAGCAGGTACAAAAAGACGGCGGAGAGGATCGGAATAAAGATCAGTAGAGAGAGAATGTTATCCATGCTAATAGGCCCTGATGAAAATATAAAAAAAGATTCCGACTATCCCGACGGTCATATAAAGCGCATAATATCGTACATTCCCGTTTTGTACGGCATCACTGAAGTAGGATAGCCTCTGATAGCCCGAACTTAGTTTGTGTATGCCGGCATCGATTATCTTTTCATCAATATAGACAAGAGTCTCACTCAGCCATTGCAGAGGTCTTGAGATAAGGAAACAGAAAATCTCATCAACATAAAACTTGTTTTTTATCCATATCTCCAATCTTCCGAAAGAGGGATCGTGGGCGCTGTTCTTGTAATGTAAAAAGGCCAGAAAAATCCCGCAGAGCCCGGCGGAAATATTGACGAAGAGCAGGATGGTCTCTGTTGTATGCGAGAGCGTATAGTGTAGGTCGGGAAGATTGAGCCAGCGTGAATAGTTCTCGTTTCCGCCAAAAAAGCTGGGCAGATTGATAAAGCCCAAAGAGACAACCCCTAGACTTAGGATTAGGAGCGTGAGGGAGATAAGCCGGCTTTGGGGAAGGAGTTGATGGCTTCTGTGCGCCGGAGAGATAAAGACAAGAATCAAGAGTCTGAACATATAATAGGCTGTGAGTGCGGCGGTGATCAGGGCGATAGAGAAGATAAGATAGTGGCCGCTGGCGAAAAGATGATTCAAGATGGCATCCTTGGAGAAGAAGCCGCTAAAAGGAGGGATGCCAGAGATAGAAAGTGTAGAGATGAGCATCATGGAAAAGAGAAAGGGCATCTTGGCTTTTAGCGCACCCATCTTCTTGATATTTTGTTCATGATGCAGGGCAAGGATAATGGCTCCGGCACCCATAAAGAGAAGCGCCTTAAAAAAGGCGTGGGTAAAGACATGAAAGATTCCGTAAGAGTAAGCACCCAGACCAACGGCCATAAACATATATCCCAGCTGGGACATGGTAGAGTAGGCCAGTATCTTTTTAATATCATCCTGTCTGAGGGCGATCAGGGCAGCCAGAAGGGCGGAAAAAGCCCCGATATAGGCGATGAAGAGACCAATCTCTTCGCTCATCGCATAAAGAAAATGAAACCGTGCAACCATATAAACACCGGCAGTTACCATCGTTGCGGCATGGATGAGCGCAGATACGGGCGTCGGTCCGGCCATGGCATCGGGAAGCCAGATATACAGGGGAATCTGCGCCGATTTTCCGATGGCTCCGACAAAGAGTAAAAAGGCTATGAGGTTGCTCATGGAAGCGGGGATAAGATGGATATTCTCCTCCAAAGAGACAAAGTCTAAGCCGGCATCCCCAATGCTTATGAACAGAAGCGCCAAGCCGGAAATAAAACCAAAGTCTCCGATGCGGTTCAAGATGAAGGCCTTGTTTCCCGCCTCTACATTTTTTTCGCTTTCAAAATAGTAGCTGATAAGAAGGTAGGAGCAGAGACCGACCCCCTCCCAACCGATAAAGAGCATAAAAGGATTATCCGAGAGAACGAGCAGGAACATCGATGCCATAAAGAGATTGAACCAGCTGAAAAAACGGGCATAAGAGGGATCGTTTTTCATATAGGCATGGGCATAAAGGTGAATGATAAACCCGACGAAAGAGACAAAACCGAGCATGGCTGCAGATAAAGGGTCAAGTAACAAGGAGGCATTAACCGTAAATCCTTCGATATCCAGCCAGGTAAAGGCCTTATAATACAGGAGGGTCTCTTCGTCTAAAAGGGTAGTGATCAGGAGCAAGGAGAAGAGAAGACTAAGGGCGGGACCGCCAATCCCCAATAGGGCATAGCTGCTCTTGGGAATGTCGCCATAGGCCCTGTCATACATGCTGATCAGCATAAGGCCCAGGGAAGAGAAGAAGACCGCACCGATGACCCAGCCTAGCAAAACGTTCTCAATCATGATGCTTCTCCTGTTTTAGAAGGTCAAAAAAGTTTGCATCCAAAGAGCGCGCATTTTTAAAGAGCATTACAAACAGGGCTAAAAATATGGAGGCTTCCGCCGCGGCAATAGCAATGATCATAATAGCCATGATCTGGCCGGAAAGGTCTTGATGGTGGTGGGAGAGGGCTGCGAGGACAAGGTTTACGGCATTAAGCATCAGTTCAATGGACATATACATCACAAAGATATTTCTTCGGCTGACAAGACCGACTATGCCGATGGAAAAAAGGAGTATGGCCAAGATGAAAAAATCCCCCGCATCAATCATGGCCCTTCTCCTTTTTGGCAAGAATGACAACACCGATCAGGGCAATAAGCAGGAGGATGGAGATCATCTCGAAGGGGAGGACCCATTTTGTGAACAAGGTCATACCTACCTCTTTGATGGAGCCGAATTCTTCAAGATGCAGGGGCTTAAACTCCATTTTTCTCACTGCCGATATCAAAACCGTGCTAAAGGGAAGGATAAGTAAAGAGGAGAAGAGTATCCAGCGTGTTTTATAGGGTTCATGGGGAAGATTCTCTTCTTTGATATTGAGAAACATAATGATAAACAGAATAAGTGCGACAACCGCACCGGCATAGATGATGATCTGTACGAGGAAGAGAAAACTTCCTCCCAGAAGGGCAAAGAGTCCGGCTATACTTAAGAGTGTGATGATAAAACTCAAGGCCGAATTGATAGGTTGCCGAAAGTATATCATCGAAAACGCGCTCGCGAGGGTTGTTAGCGCCAAGATCGAAAAGAGGATATTACTGAGCAAGACTGTTCTCCTGCCCAAATGCACCCCTGTTTTTTAAAAGCTGCTCTTTATCGATAATAAAATCTTCTCTCTCCTTTGCGATTACGGAGAAGATACCGGTATCCATACGGATCGCATCACAGGGGCAGGCTTCAACGCAATACCCGCAAAAGATACACTCAAGCAGGTCAATGTCAAAACGGCTTGGCTGTTTTTCATCTACACCGTCAAGACGTTCTTCGGCTTCTATAAAGATACATTCAGCTGGACAGGCTGTCGAACACATAAAACAGGCGACACAGCGTACCGAACCGTCATCCCTGCGGGTTAAACGGTGCAGTCCCCTGTATCGGTCTGTTATATCATCAGGCTGAGTCTCGGGATATTCACAGGTGGGGATGCAGGTAGTGTCTGAGAGGTTGGAGGTGAATCTTTTAAGTGTGACTCTCATCCCTGAAAAAACAGCCCAGAGGTAGGTTTTGTCTTTGAAAGAGTTTCCGTAGCGGGGAACGACTTTTACACCCATTTTATACTCCTGTCGCAATAACGAAGATTGCCGTTACAAAGATATTAAACAAAGACAGAGGAAGCAATATATTCCATCCCAGATGCTGAGTCTGATCATATCTAAAACGGGGAAAGGTCCAGCGGACCCAGACGAAAACAAAATTCATGAGCATGACCTTGAGGGCAAAACTTATGATCTGCAATATCATTATGAAAATAGAGTTTTGTTCTACACTCGGAGCCGAGGTGAGCAGGTAGAAAAAAAAGCTCTCCAAGGCAATGACAAAAACCGTAATGAATATAGTCGCATAATAGGTCTCTTTTTGACGTGTTTCAGAACAGCTGTTGTTACGTTTCATCCATGCGATAAAGCCCAGACTCAAAAGTGGGATGATCAACATCAATGCCATGATGATCAGACTGACATTCGATTGCATAGTCTGCGTATTTAACCATGGGATCTGGTAACCGCCAAAAAAGAGGGTGACAATCAGGGCGGATGAAGCCGACATCGCGATATATTCACCCATAAAAAAGAGGGCAAATTTCATAGCCGAATATTCTGTATGGTATCCTGCAACGATCTCGCTCTCCCCTTCGGCGGCGTCAAAGGGTGCCCGGTTTGTTTCGGCAAAGGCGGTCACAATAAAGATAATAGCGGCAAGGGGCTGGAAGAAAACTCCCCAGGCCGGGAGAAACCCAAAAAGCAGTTCCCCCTGGAAATGCACCATCTCATTCAGGGAGATGGAACCGTAGGAAATCAGCATAGAGACAATGGAGAGGGCCATCGCTATCTCATAAGAGATGACCTGGGATGAAGCGCGAAGTGCTCCTAGTATCGAGTACTTGTTGTGACTTGACCAACCGGCTAGGATAATCCCGTATACACCAAGGCCGGCAAAGGCAAAAAACCATAATATGCCAAGTTCAATAGGCAGGGCCTGGATATGATAGGTATATTCATTGAGAGTGATGTCATCGGCATAGGGGATCACCATAAAACTCAGAAAGGAAGCTCCAAAGACAATGGCCGGCGCCAAGATATAGTAGAACTTCTGTTTGATATGCTGTGGATAAAACTCCTCTTTGAACAGAAGTTTCAGCATATCGGCAACGGGCTGAATCATACCGCCCAGACGTATTCCTTTGATATTGCATCGGTTCGGCCCCAGACGGTTTTGTATCAATGCGGCTACACGCCTCTCCATCCAGACCAGTACAGGGATAGTCGAGAGGGTGAAAAGAAGGGTCAGTACAATAGGAAGTATTATCATAAAAACATGCATTATAACTGTTTCCCCTCGGACGGTATCTCTTCGTAGCCGATCTTGAAGATACTGCTCAGTCCATTCTCCCATACCCCTTGGGGTGTTGAAGGCGAGGAAATAAGAATATTCAAGAGTTCAAGAAGGCTTTTCTTCTCATTGCACAGGCCGGCTTCAAACCTTTGCAGGACACCGTCTTCATTGATTAGGCTTCCTTCGTGCTCACTATAGGAGTTGATCGGAAGAAGTAGCTCCTGCTTTTTGCAATCCTCAAAGAGATGGGAAGCAAAATGAATCTGGGTTTTGTGAAGAAGCATAGCTTCTGATTCCGGACTCTTTTGGCAGAAAGCCTTATGGTCAAAGTTGATAATGACCTTGGTTTGAGAAAGCGCTGTGACAAGCTCTTTTTTGGAACTCTCTATACCCAGCTTTTTAACACCAGCGAGATTGGCGGCTCTGTCGTTCGAACGAAGCCAATCATCACCGAACTCTATATCGATATAGGGCTCATGATAGGCATTCATATCGAGCCCGAACCGTTTGGCCAAAAGCTGAATAACATACAACTCCTCCAGACTAAGCGAAGGCGACACGATCAAAAGAGGTTTTTCATCATCAAGATAGCGGAGCAGATAGCTCAGAGCACTCTCCTGCGAAACGGACCGATTGAGATGATAAAAGCTCTCCAGACGCTCTCTGTTTTCCTCTTTATAACTCAGTCGACCCGCATCACAGATAAAATGTCCGTTGACACTCTTGTTGATACGGGGGCGAAAACGAAAAACCGTATCACTTTTGTATTTTTCCTGGTTGTGGTCCAGATAGATATTGCACCCCTTGGCACAGCCGTGACAGATGCTTTTGCTTGAATGCATGAACCAGACGCGCTGGCGAAAACGAAAGTCTTTAGAGGTAAGCGCACCGACGGGACAGAGATCTATAATGTTCATCGCATAGGGGGTCTGCATCTTCTGGCCGGGGAGGGTGGAAACGCAGGCATCCTCTCCCCGGCCGATAACAGTCAGTTCATTGGAGTGGGTAATCTCCTGCGTAAACCGTGTACAGCGTGTACAAAGTACGCAGCGCTCTTGATCGAGGATGATGTTCCTGCCGATGTCGAGATTTTTATTTTTATGCTTTTTTTCCTCTTTGGGGCGACGGGACCCCTTCAGCCCGAACTCCATATAGTAATCCTGAAGGCTGCACTCTCCCGCCTGGTCGCAAATAGGACAGTCCACAGGATGGGAGAGGAGCTCAAGCTCCAGGATGGAGCGTTTGACCTCATTGATACTGTCATTTTTAGTGTTAACAACCATATCTTTCTTGACAGCGGTATCGCAAGCGATCTGGGGACGCTTTTGCCCTTCGATAGCCACCATACACATACGGCAGTTTCCGTCAGCACCCAGGGCGTCATGATAGCAAAAGTGGGGTACAGAGATGCCGTGCTGAAGCAAGACAGGCAGCAGCAATGAGCCTTCAGCCGCCTCTATCTTCTCTCCGTCTACGATAAAGCTGACCGTCTCAGACATCAGAGCCTCCTCTGCTTTTTGCGATATAGGCTTTAAACTCTTCTCTGAAACGAAGAAGAAATCCGTCGATGACCATGGAGACGGCCGGAGCGAAAACGCAGATCGTTTTTCCATTCATCGTCTTTGAAATATCACCAAGAAGCTCTATATCATCTGCTTTGGCATTATAGCGGAGCATGTTCTCGATTATCCCGTCGACCCAGGCGGTCCCTTCTCTGCAAGGGGTACACTGGCCGCATGACTCATGATGGTAAAAAGAGAGCAGATTTTTAAGGGCACTGACCATGCAGGTGTCTTCATCCATGATGATCATCCCCCCCGTTCCCAAGGCTGAACCAAGGGATTGCATGGACTCATAATCGAGTCTTGCTTCTTTGACCTCTTCTGCATTAAGAACAGGCGTGGAAGCTCCGCCGGGAATAACGGCCTTCAGTCTCTTCCCGTTTTGGATGCCGCCTCCGATCTTATCGATAAACTCCTGCATAGACTCGCCGAATGCCATCTCATAAATACCGGGGTTGTTGATATGACCGCTTAGTCCAAAGAGTAGAGTACCCGGGCTTTTTTCTGTGCCCAACTTTCGATACGCGTCTGCGCCATTATTTACGATATAGGGGACGGTGGCAATTGTCTCAACATTATTGACAAGAGTAGGTCCGCCAAAGTAGTATTCGGGAGAGGGCCCGTGGGGTTTAAGGCGGGGGTACCCCCGGTTCCCTTCCAAAGATTCGAGAAGTGCGGACTTTTCTCCGCAGATATATGCACCGGCTCCTCTGTGTAGAGTAATATCCATACGGTAGTCATGCCCCTTGACCTTTTCGCCCAAAAGACCATCTTGATAGGCCTCCCTGATAGCCTCATTCAGCCGTTCGGCAACAAACTTGTATTCTCCGCGGATATAGATATAGGCATCATGGGCACCGATGGCATAAGAGGTCAATATCATCCCCTCGATAAGAAGATGGGGATCAAACTCCAAGATCTGTCGATCTTTGAAGGTACCGGGTTCGCTTTCATCTGCATTGATAACGAGATAAGAAGGCTGATCATCACCAGATACCAGGCACCATTTGGCTCCGGCGGGTGCTCCACCTCCCCCTTTTCCGCGAAGACCGCTGTTCTGGATCTCTGTTTCAATAACATAGGGGGGTCTTTTAAAAGCCTCGTCTAGGCTTTTATAGACTCCGTTAGACTTGGCGACTTCAAGGGTGTGACTGTTGTCGACATCAAAGTTTTTGCTTACGATCTTTGTAATCATTGCGACAGCCTTTTGAGCAGGGCCTGTATTTTTTCGGTCGTCAAATTCTCATGGTACTCTTCGTTAAGTGCCAGCATCGGTGCACCGTCGCAGGCGCCTAGGCACTCTACTTCGCTAAGTTTGAAAAGCTTGTCTTCTGTGCTTTCGTTGACCTTGATCCCCAGGCTCTCTTCTATGGATTTGATGACCTCTGCCTTTCCGCAGAGTTCACACGAAAGGGTTTTACAGACTTGAATATGGTACTTAGCACTAGGTTCAAGATTGAACATCGTATAAAAAGTGGCCACACCGTAGAGATGAGCTTGAGGAACCTCTAGCCTGTCTGCAATATAGGCCATCGCTTCGGCAGAGATATATCCTTCTTGATACTGTGCCATCCACAGACATGGGAGAACCAGGGCTTTTTTTTGGGGGTAGCGGGGAAGAAGATCGTGAAACTGAGCTTCATTGACCGCGTTAAAACTAAAGCTCATCGGTCCATCTCTCCTGCGATAATATTGATGCTCCCCAGGTTTAAGATTGCGTCAGCGAGCATGCTCCCTTCGACCATAGAGGTATAAGCACTCATTGCCAAGAAACTGGGGGCACGGACCTTAACCTTGTGGGGATAACCGCTACCGTTTGAGACGATATAAAATCCCAGCTCTCCATTCGTCGCTTCTATAGAACTGTAATACTCCTGTGAGGGGACCTTGACACCCTCGTAGATGAGTTTGAACTGGTTCATCACTCCCTCGATACTATCATAGACATCGGTTTTTTTAGGGAGGACGACGGAAGCGTCATTGACGCAGATCTCCCCATCCGGGATATTTCCAAGAAGCTGTTCCATAATACGAAGACTCTGGTTTATCTCTTCAAAACGCACCATGATACGATCGTAGATATCGCCGACGGAACCCAGGGCAACATCAAAGTCAAGTTGGTCATAAAAATAATAGGGATTGGAGACACGCATGTCATAGTTGACCCCGGAGGCTCTTAAATTCGGTCCGCTTAGACCCCTGTCTATAGCATCTTTGGCATTTACGGTACATATGTTCTGTGTCCTGTCTTGAAAGATCCGGTTATGTTCAATCAGGCTCAAGGCAGTCCCGACACCCTCCTTGATCTCTTTCATAATTATGCGAAGATCCTTTTCATACCCCTCGTACAGGTCATAGCTCATCCCGCCGATGCGCATATAGGAGTTGGTCAGACGTGCTCCGGTCAGTTTGGAGAAGAAGGTGTAAGCGGACTCTCTGGGGTTATAAAGATACCAGTAGTTTGTCAATGCACCCATATCTACGAGCTGGGCAGCTAAGGCGACCAGATGGTTGATGATGCGAGAGAGTTCCATCACTAAGACACGGATGGTAATAGCACGTTCAGGAAGCTCCAGACCCAACATCTCTTCAACACTCTTGGCAAAGGCTATATTATTGGTCGTAGCGGAGCAGTAGTCGAGCCTGTCGGTATAGGGAATGATCTGATTATAGGTATGGTTTTCACAGCTCTTCTCAAACCCTCTATGAAGATAACCGATCTCTGAGATATTTGAGACAATAGTCTCTCCGTCCATGGCAGAAAAGTTTCGAATAGTACCGTGAGTGGCAGGGTGGGAAGGACCGATGTTGATAAACATCAGGTCTTTTGAGCACTCCGTGTAACCTCCGTCCTTGTCTTTGGAGACCAGCCCCTTTTGCAGAAGACGTTGGTTCATTTCGGGCATAAGGTCTTCACTCTGCGTACAGAGTTGCCCTTTGGTCGTAGGATAATCCCGCCTGAGAGGATGTCCTTCAAACTGCCAATGGTTCAAAATACGCTTTAGATTGGGGTGGTTTTCAAAGATAATGCCGTACTGATCATAACACTCACGCTCCAACCAGTCCGCTGCCTTGTAGATAGAGGTGATACTCAGACATCTGGGTTCGCTGAGGTAGGTCTTTAAGATAATACGCTCTTTGAAATCCTTGTGTCGGATAATATAGACCAGAGCAAAACGCGTAGGAGGAGGCGAGGGATAATCCAGATAATCGATTACAGTGATATCTAAAAGCATCTCTCCGCCCGAGGCATAGGCCTTTTTCAGGGCATCGAACATCTCCTCCTCTTTCAGAATAAGCGTGCCCGACTTTTCAATATAGTCAGCTTCCGGATAGCTGTTTTGGAGTTGCTTAAGCATTATCAAGCTTTCCTGTGAACTCTCTTTTTCTTTCATATGAGAGGGAGTCCTTTTTAAGCTCTTGTTGAACCATCATAAGGGCATCCAGGACAGATTCAGGCCGGGGAGGACAGCCGGCTACATAAACATCTACGGGAATGATTTCATCTATACCCTGAAGGGTCGTGTAGTTGTCATAAAAGCCGCCTGAGCAGGCACAGGCTCCCATGGAGATCACCCACTTAGGCTCGGGCATCTGATCGTATATCTGTTTCAAGATAGGAGCCTCCTTGTAGGAGATAGTTCCGGCAACGATCAATAGATCTGCCTGTCTGGGCGAGAAACGTACGACCTCCGCGCCAAAGCGGGAGATGTCATGTTTGCTCGCCGCAGTACTCATAAACTCGATCGCACAGCAGGCAGTACCAAAGACAAAAGGCCATAAAGAAGACTCTCTTGCCCAGTTGACCATGTCGTCAACCCGTGTGGTTACAACGTTCTCACCCAGTAAGTTCAGTGCCATTTTAGTGCCCCTTTTTTATAGATGTAGATAAGCCCGGCAAGCAAAAGCCCCATAAAGGTGAACATCTCAAACAGACCGAAGTAACCGAGTTCTCGCAGGTTTACAGCCCAAGGAAACATAAAAAGAGCCTCAATGTCAAAAAGAACAAACAAAATGGCAACAAGATAATATTTGACGTTAAAACGTTCAAAACTGTCCTTGACCGTGAGCCGTATACCGCTCTCATAGACCTCGTTTTTGGCCTTTCCCTCACTCTTGTGACGGCCTAATAGATGAGTCATATGAATAATAAAAGGAATGAAAACGAGTAAGAAAATGATGATGCCCGAAGCTAAGGCTAATTCTGTTGTCATAAATATTTCTCACCATCTGGTATAGTCTATACCCAATATCTTAGTGATGAAATAGTTAATATATGTTTAAATGGATGTTTTAATTCTTGAAGAACAAAATTATAGAATAGAGATCGTTTTAGGGAAGGTATATCTTGTCCTGCATCTCCTGATATTCACTCAGGGCATCACTCTCCAGGGTAATACCTCCGCCGCTTTTATAAACGAGTCCCTCAGAGCTTTTTTCGATAAAACGGATCATGACGGCGGAATCGAACTCTCTTCCGTCAAAATATCCAAAAACACCGCTGAAGTAGCCGCGTTCATACTCTTCAACTTCTTTGATGATCTCCAAAGTCCGTCTTTTGGGTGTTCCGCTGATACTCCCGGCAGGAAGCAGAGTCTGAATAATCTCCCCCAGCCGATCGTACCAGTCGGGTTCCAGCTCTCCTTGGATTTGCGAGCTGACCTGTAGAAGTTCTTTCTCCCCGGCCCTTATCTTGTCGATATAACGAAACTTGTTGACCTTAACCTCTTTTGCCACCATTGAGAGGTCATTGCGCAGAAGGTCGACCACCATTATATGTTCGGCCATCTCCTTTGTATTGGCTAAAATCCTTGCTTCGGCATTGGGGAGGGAGGCATCGATGGTGCCCTTCATCGGATAAGTATAAATCGTGTTGTTTTTTATTTGAATAAAACGCTCGGGAGAGAAGCAGACAAACTGATCTTTTACCCGTAATTTAAAGGGGGCGTTGGCGTATGAAAAAATCTCCTTAAGTGTTAAACCGGTTTGAACGGGTGTCTCGCAGGTATAGTTCAGCAGATAGGTTTCGCCTGACCTGATCTTTTCTATGATCCGGTCAAAGCCTTTTTTGTAGGTACCAAAGTCTTGGGGGAGTTTAATAAGGGTATGTTGATGGGGATGATACTCTTGATCCGCAAAGACGAAATCAATATCATGGTCTTCAAGTTCATCCAGTGTATAGACATGTGTAGATGTCACGTCAAAATTTGTATAGAAGAGAAAAGGGGTTTTCTTGGATGCAAGGGAACTTAGGCGGTCCATCAGCCCAGAGTCAACTTTTTCAAGACAGCCATACGGACAAAGACACTGTTTTCGACTTGTTGCAGTACCTTGCACCGTTCGTCGGACAGCATGGCATCATCAATATCGATGTTTCTATGTACAGGCCCCGGATGTAAAAGGATGATCTCTCTTTCGCCTACAAGCTCCTGCGTGATACAAAAATCACTTGCATAATCTTTTAAAGAAGCATAGGTGGGGTGTTCATGCCGTTCTGTCTGGGTGCGCAGACTCATGATGGCATCGACTTCGTCTATGATCTCTTCAAGTTTGTGGGTGTGGCGAAGAGATGTCGGCGGAAGAAAGTGCGGAGGCGTGACCAGAATGATCTCCATTCCCATGCGCGAAAGCAACTCGATATTGCTGTTGGCAACGCGCGAGTTTTTGATATCCCCGACGATAGCAATCTTCTTACCCTTCAAGTCTCCAAAATGCTCCTGCAAGGTAAAGAAGTCAAGAAGTGCCTGGGTCGGATGGGCATGGGCACCGTCTCCGGCATTGATAATGGAAGCTTTCGTGTGTTCTGAGAGAATCTTGGGAACACCGGAATTGGAGTGTCGGACGATGATGGCATTGGGTCCCATAGCATCAAGGTTGGCTGCCGTATCCGTCAGGGTCTCGCCTTTTGCGGTAGAGCTTTTGGCCACATCGAGGTGCACCATCTGTGCGCCCAAACGTTTGGCTGCAATTTCAAATGAGGAACGAGTACGTGTGGAGTTTTCAAAAAAGAGGGTGACGATTATTTTATCTTGTAAAAGAGGAACGATATGCCCCTCTTTGAAACGCTTGGCATCATTAAAAAGCTCTTGAATCTCTTTAGGCTTCAAATCATTTGTTGTAAGTAGATGCTGCATTTAGACCCTTTAACAATTTGTGTAATTATAGCTTATTCGCGAGGATTTTTATATCCTTTTGAAGTGTAAGAAAACCCTCTTTGTAAAAAGGTGCTGTGACCTCTTCAAAACTCTCTTCATCCTCAAATAGGTTAATAACCCAGGTGAACGGTATCTGTCTGCTTTCAAGCAGATGCTGACTCAAGAGGGTGTCGTTGATAGAACCAAGACGGCTGGGAGAAACCAGTAGGACCGAAGCCTTGAAAATAGAGATCAGATCCACCATAAAGAGGTCTTCTTCTACAGGAACCATCAGTCCGCCTGCACCTTCGATCAAAACAATGTCGCAATGCTCTTCAATGGCCTGAAGTTTTTGCTTGAGATAGTCTATGCTGATACTGTGCTTTCCCTTGGCCACATAAGGTGCGGCTGGGAGCTTGAACTGATAAGGAACAATGGTCTTGAGGCTTAAAAAGTTAAGCTCCGGGTTGAGCTCTTTGGCAAGGTCAAAAAGCTTTTTACCATCAAGAGGGGTCTCGTCGACCCCGGTCTCAATAGGCTTGAATACTCCGACTCTTAAGCCTCGGGAAGCAAACTCTTTAAGCAAAAGACCTGTAGCATAGGTCTTGCCGACATCGGTGTTGGTGGCGGTGATGAAAATACGTTTTCGCATGTTAGCTACTTTGGATATAATTTCGTTATTATAACCTTAAGAAAGAAAAATTATGGAAAAATTTGAAGAATATTCGACGTATTTTGTTCAAGAGATTGGTTCAAAAGAGGGGGCCGTGTCACCGGTGATAGCTCAATCCGCATCATTTGCTTATGGGGATTCGGCAACGGGTGAGGGAATATTTGAAGGTTCTGTGAAGAAACCTTTATACTCTCGCGTAGGCAACCCGACTACGGCAAGACTGGAAAATATTCTAGCGAAGATGGATGGCGGGATAGGTACGGTATGTACGAGTTCGGGGATGGCAGCAACAAGTTTGGCCGTCATGTCAATCGTCTCCTCAGGTGACGAGATCATCAGTGTCGGAGGTCTTTTCGGAGGGACCTACGGTCTTTTTACGGAGACACTTTCGCGTTTTGGAGTTTCAACCGCATTTTTTGATGTGGATGAACTCGAAGAGATTGAAGCGGCTATTACAGAAAAGACAAAGATCATTTTTTTAGAGAGTGTCGGAAACCCAAATATGCGCCTTCCGGATATCAAAGCAGTTGCAGCTCTTGCTTCTAGGCACGGTGTTGCTTTGATGGTGGACAATACGATCACTCCGATGAGCGTCAAGCCGCTGGAGCTCGGTGCCGATATTGTCGTATATTCCACAACCAAGATCATCTCCGGAAATGCCGCTGTTCTTGGCGGAGCAGCGGTTTTTCGCGCGATAGATGTTGACGGAGAGGATAAATTCAAGGGCGAACGCTATAAGGATATGCACAAATTTATCAAGAAAGCAGGAGAGATGGCACTTATCCCGAATGCGAAAAAACGGGCAATGCGTGATTTCGGAATGAGTGCGAGTGCCTTCTCCTCCTATTTGACGATGCTTGGCCTGGAAACGCTTCCTCTAAGAATGGATAGAGTCGTCGGCAGTGTTGAAAAAGTCGCCCTCGCCCTAGATAAGGTAGGGCTTAAGGTCAATCATCCTTGCCTGGGTTCACACCCACACCATGGACGCTACAATAGTCTCTTCAGCATGGGATGCGGAACCCTGCTAACGATTGATATGGGCTCAAAAGAGAGGGCTTTCGCCTTTTTGGATAGGACAAAACTGCCGACCATTACGGCAAATATCGGAGACAGCCGAACCCTGGCCTTGCATATGGCATCAACGATCTACAGTGACTTTGATGAAGAAGAAAAGGAGTTTTTGGGGATAACTCCGGGGCTTATTCGCGTCTCTATCGGCTTAGAAAACCCTCAGGATATTATAGACGACTTTATACAGGCGATGGACTAAAGACGTTTTATACCACTCGCCTGGATAAGGTGAGAAAATTAACTCATGTTCTTAAGCAAATTTACACCCAATACTGGCTAAATTACAAGATAATAATACGAAGAATAACCCTAATATATAAGGAAACATATTTTGGCGACTAAAAAATCATTAGAGTTTGATGATGAGTTGGCTTTACGAGAGCCACAACTGTATAAAGTATTATTATTAAATGACGATTACTCTTCTATGGAATTTGTTATTGATATTTTGATGACAGTTTTTCACAAGTCTTACGAAGAGTCTGAAAAGATTATGTTGGAAGTACATAAACAACAGCGTGGCCTCTGCGGCGTATATCCTTTTGAGATAGCCGAAACAAAGGTCTCGCAAGTAACTAAAATTGCAAGAGAGCAGGGGTTTCCGCTTAAGGCAATTATGGAAAAAGAGTAGGAATAAATTATGATTAGTAGTGA